>CADBSO010000022.1 GCA_902797395.1 uncultured Spirochaetales bacterium | reverse complement strand
GACGAGATTAACCGTGGCAATGTGGCGCAGATATTCGGAGAACTTATAACTTTGATTGAGGAAGACAAACGAAAAGGAGCCAAGAATGCCCTATCAGTAACTCTTCCATATTCGCCCGAGGGCCCCAAATTTACTGTCCCTTCCAACCTCTATATCTTGGGAACAATGAACACGGCCGACCGAAGTGTAGAGGCTTTGGATTCGGCACTACGGCGGCGATTCAAGTTCATCGAGATGATGCCTAATTCTGATATCGTCCCTGATGCCATCAATGGAATCAATCGCTCTCCAAGGGCTGTTTTTAAAAAGATCAACGAGAGAATTGAGGTGCTCAAAGATTCCGAACACCAGATAGGGCACAGCTATTTTATGAATATAAAAACCATTGAAGATTTGATGGCCGTATTCCGGTTTAACATCATTCCACTACTTAAAGAGTATTTCTTTGGAGATATGGAAAGAATTAAAATGGTCATCGGAGATGGCTTTTTTGAGACTCGAAACAACATCAAGAAAGTTTTATTCCCTGACTATAAGGGTGATGTTGACTTTCCCGAAGAGATTCTTCAAATCTGGGGGGACGCAAAATGGGTGGCATGTGAGAAGGATCCCAATCATTCGGAGTTTAAAGCCGCCATTGAGGCTTTGTTGAAGTAATTGTTTTTCGGTCAGTATGCCCACGATAACTATATATGAACACCAATCCATCTTCGTTGGGGATACTTGGAAGGTTGCTCTGCGTCCAGACGGAGAGGTGATCACCTTCAAACAGAGACATTACGAAGCTCTTGCTGAGAGACTTGGGAAAAAGGACGAACAGGCTTTCCCATATTATTCCTTGGCCAAAGACCACCATCGGGATGGTATCCGGTTCAAACAATATGTTGGCGTGATTCAAGCCAAAGACCTGACAATTGAGATTCTACCGAAAACGGATCAAGGCGACGAGAATTATTGGAAAGCCATCCTGCTTTCGATGCTCTGTCAAGTATTCAAGCTTAGTATTCGTTCCATTAATCATTCTTCCCAGTCACTTAAGAGATCTTCCATCCTTGATCTGTTCATTCTTCGTTTCCTAGATGAGGCGGAAAGGTTGATTCGTTCAGGTTTAACTAAGACATACAGAAAAGAGGATGATAATCTAGATTCATTAAAAGGCAAGTTGCTCCTCTCAAAGCATTTATCAAAGAACATCATCCACAAGGAGAAGTTTTTTGTAAGGCACTCTGTTTATGATCGAGGGCACATTATGAATCGCATCCTTCGCAACACGCTAATATGCATATCCGAGTCAACAACAAATTCATATTTGAGGAAAAGAGCTGTTGATTACCTTGAGATCTTCCCTGAGCTGTCAGCGGTAACTGTTTCTGAGGATTTGTTCTCTCGTTTGGTTTATGACAGAAAAACGGACGATTATCGGGAAGCGATGACGCTGGCCCGATTGATTCTGTTGAACAATATGCCAAATCTCTCGTCTGGGAAATATGAGACGTTGGCATTACTCTTTGATATGAACCGTCTTTGGGAGGAGTTTGTTTATGTGACTCTCCGGAAGTATTTGCCTGAATATTCCATAAAGGACCAAGTGAAAAAAGATTTTTGGGAGAGCCCACTTCGGGCAATCAAACCGGACATTGTTATCCGAAATGGAGCGGATCTTTACATTTTGGACACTAAGTGGAAGAAAATGGACAAAGCATACCCCGCAGATGGCGATCTTCACCAAATGTATGTCTATTACAAGTATTTTGACGCAAAAGGGGTTGCTCTTGTTTATCCATCACCGGATCAAATAAAGGGAGAAATAAGGCCTGGTTTTTTTACGGATGACACCGTCGGAATCAGCAAAAAAGCGGCCTGTGACCTTATGTTTCTCCCCGTCCCTGATACCCCAGACGATATCCGCCAATGGCAGCACAGTATTGTCAGTATTGTCCAGGAATGGCTGATAAAAATTTGAATTGATAACCTACTCTGCCAGAAATAGTTCTAGTGATTCTTCACTCATTTCCGCACTTTCCGTCAAATCAAGTTTATACTCAAGGCCACTCACATTCTCCGGTAGAGTAGGGAAAGGGTTTATCTCCCCATTATTGTAATAATGAATTGAATGAACACAGAACCGTCTATTCTGAGCCTCGTCTTGCGATACTCGCTTTAACTCTTTTTGGAGACTTATTTCAAATTGAAGGCTCTTACAATAATCCGGAGCAGATCGAAGGTCATCTATTAACTCATTGAGAGTAAAGCCAGAGTTGTCTTCAAAAATATGGACAGATGCCAAAACCACTCTATCCAACGACAAAAACAACTGAGAATGCTTTATGCTGATGCCCTTATCTCCTCTTGAAGAGGCTTTTACTTCTATTGCGTTTTTATTCGGCAATGAATAGTCGTACTTAGAATACGGTCCATCAAGATGCCAGAACGGAGAAATATCTACGTGATAAATCTGAAAAAGATTCCTAATCACCAAGAGTTCCCCGATCGTCCCCTCAAGATTTAAATAACTCTGCTCTTTAGGGAGTTGAAATAACGAGATCAGCGAATAGAAGAATTGCTCAAAGGAATCGCCGTTGAGTAGATTGGAATGTGCAACACAGAGGTTAACAAATGAGGTCACATTATCCGTCTGATCATCAATACAAGTTCCTTTATACCTGAGGATATTATAATTGCTATCGGGAAATGACTTCTGTTCTTCAAATGATTGAACAAAAACATCTGTATCCATTTGAAGGAACGTTGTTTCAACAGACAATGAAGAGCAGTGCTCGTGGTTCATCACAAGATAAAGGATATCTCCATCACTACAAAACAACCCCGACTTTTCAGTGATTTTCTCTATCAAGTAAAGCTTACTGTTATGAACACAGGATTTCGTTTCCCTTATAATCTGATCAATGCTCTTCATACTCTTTCACAAAATACGTCTTTCCTTTTGGAATATATACCGCAAACATATACTGATCCTGATTTGTTCGTTCATCTTTAGTAAAACCCGGAGATATGTTATAGATCTGGATATTGATCTTTTCTGAATTAACAATGACTTTACTATCCCCTTCGTAAGTCTTCTTCTCTTCCACCGTTGTATTTGCACCTTGCTGAAGAGCCTTTATTCTATCAGGCTGATCTCGATATAAACTACGATACCTTTTCGGATCTCCATCTTTCCACATCAGAATAACCGGGATATCCTCTTGCCCTATTAAGTCTTTAAGGGCTTTCTTTTCAAAAGGTTCCATATCAAATGCACTAATAATGGAATCAATTAGTAGAACTAATTGGGGACCTTTCAGAATAGAACACTGCCCTGTTGTCTCATTAATTCTGCTGCCAGTAGTAATCCGGTTCCACTGATGATCCTTTATTATATCATTGATTAACGAATTATTATTTGTGATTGCCGTTTCATCAGTGACAATATAACGCTGCTTAACCCATCGATTCTTGAATCGAACCTCTTTGTACTTCGCCTTATTCTTGCTGGTTGGTTTTTGTCTCGTTTCTTCTGAAGAAATAATGATATCTTGGATTCCTCTTTTCCCTTCTTCAACATCAACGAACTGCTCCCATAAATCATCTTCAATATCCGCAAGGTAAGTATACTCTTTTGCGATGTCAGATGTTGTAAACATCTTACACAGAGCTATATACCGCTCACGATAACCGAACCATCTTGCTCTTTGAAGGTTGGTGTCCATATTACCTCCAGAAGACGCCCATCGCACGAAAAAAGTCGTAATTAAGTTTTTGAATGTCAACCCCCTTTGAAGAAGGTCAGCACCTATGTAAATTCGATGAAAAAAATTAGTACTCGCTGTTTTATTCTTCTTCCCAGGACCGTTATGCAAAATAGCCCCCGTAGTTTTGAGCACCTTCGGCAAAACTGGAACAATACGAGTATCAAAAGGATACTTATTTTTATAATCCTCATCCACATAAGTTTCGAAAACAGCCTTGAATTCCGAAAGGTACGTTTGATAACTATCGTCCTTATTCTCGACAGATTGTTTTATCTGATCGATATAATTATATACAGCATTGAAGAGTTTCTGATGAAGAAAGACCTCTTTTGAAGAATGTATAATCATATCACTAAAACTACCTTTCGGGGAGTCGGCAGCCAAGCCCTTTAGGGCGCTGCTAATAACGAAGTAATTAAGAGCTTCTTTTAGCGATTTCGTTAAATTCCCTGCACACGTGTCGCTAGCATCGTCATTACAGATCGGTTCAATTATACGATTCTCGGCTAAATGAAAAACAGTTGCTCCGTCATAACCACTTCCTGGGTGGATCAGATGAATGGATGCGGGTATTAAATCGCTAAAAATAGATTGAAAGATATTTGCTTGGGGCGTTGCCGTAACAGATAAATACAAAGGATTACCAAGAATCTTTTTCATCTTCTGAATTTCAGCATACGTCGGAGATGCAGATTTTTTCTTGGTGTTTAAACTAGCCTGGTCACCCTCGTCATCTATAATAAAAGGAATTAGGGCAACCTCCTGGCTAACCTTTCGGACGAGTTTATTAACTAACTGCATTGCCTTAATACGTTTCAAGCAGGAGACAATTATCGGCCTCCCACTCTCTACGCATTCCTGGACAAACTCAATATTCAAGTCAGAGATATAATATGATTTCGATTCATCATGCTTATCGTTCGTGGTAAACAAAACTGGGGCATCAGAGATCAGCCCATCTTCTCCTCCTTTTGTTTCAAAAGTCTCTCCGTATCTACTTGTTGTTTGTCCAACCAGATCTTTATCGTAACCACCTAAAATAATCAGGAAATTATACCCATTATCGAATGCCAGAGCCGTTAATAACTCAAGATTAGATGTTTTTCCTGATTGCACCTTCCCCACCAACAGGGAATTATGATTCATATTGGTCTGCAGTTGTTTCATAAGAGAGTTAAATATCCTAATGCAGTTTGCCTGGATAATATCCGCTCCCTTAACTCCATAACTGCATTCATGCTTCTCACGAACAATCTTGCAAAAACGATCCTGTCTAATCGTCGGCGAGACCGCCGGCTTGATAACGTACTCTTCCATTAATTATCTGTTGATAGTTCCTTTAAATACTTGTTGATAAAATTACGAAACATTGTCGTAGGTATATAACCATCTTTATCAGATAGTGCTTTACAGTTGATCTCTGATAAAGCAAAGGAAATAGCAAATTTTTCCAGCACTTCTTTAAAATCTTCCTTCTCCGAAAAAGGCTTGAAGAATGGATGATTAACATTTAGTTTGATGTCCGCCGTTTTTTGATCCTCAGAGACATCCACGGAAATCCAAGATGAGTTATCTCCAATTGCCCATTTAACATTAATCGTACATGTTAGTATAGGGCTGACCGCGATAGAGTAAGTCCTTATTTGGTCGCTTATTGTTTCTGGAGCAGAATTCTGCTCCTTTTGAAACACGATATATGATTGGATGTCAGAATCACTAACGGTATTATCTATCTCATTGTTGGAGCCGCTCCACAAAGAACTGAAAGCCTTGTTAATTTGTTCTTGTACATTAGCTTGAATACTTTCTGATACGGCTGGAGATAGGGCTTCTTCTTTTGCCCGGTCTTTATTCGTGAGTTTAGCGATATCAATATACTCACGGATCTCTTTCTTTAGGTGGAATAGGAAGGTATCCTCAAGGCCATCATCCCATACAAACCCGTCTTTGGCTTGATTAACAGGGAAAGTTTCCAGGTCGAGCTCTCCAAATAGTTTATGAGAAATCGGACTTTGCGACTGTCCAAAAACGAAATCGGGCTTATAGTTTTGCTCTTCTCCCCCTATTACGACTCTACCTCTTCTAAATAGAGCAAATCCCGCACGTCCAAAACCGCCGTTCGCGAGAATCCCAACAAAACCATTAACCGGATACGTTTTCCCTCCGAATTCAAAGTCAAAATGGAGATCTTTCCTCCATACTTTATCTCTAAATGTCAGACATTCATACCCATCAAAATGCAACGGGTGATCATCATCATAAATAATAACAACTTTGCCAGAATGCAGATCTCTTCTGTACATGCTCTCTAAGAGAACAATGATCTTTCCTTTAGTTCGCGGCGCATCTATTCTTTTTGTAACAGAACTGATGGTAATCGTTGTGCCGTGAGAATCCCTAGGTGCTGTGGTTTTTTTTATGTTGATTTCATTACTATTTGTCTCTCTAAGTTCGTTGATATCAACAACGGTTGAATAATGATTCGTTGAGCCAAATTGCGTCGATTCGACAGACCAAACATTGCCAAACCATGATGCGGCTGTTTTTAAGCCCATTCCAAACTCATTCCGTCCACTATTCACTTCCGGTGGAGAATCAACTTTTACGGCCCGTAGAAAATCTTCTAACTCCATTCCATACGCAGAATCTTTAATTGTCAAGACATTATTCTCCGCATCGTACTTTATATGGATTTCTACGCGATCAATTCCATAAGAATGTAATTCGTCTTCATGAGAATAGAATGACTGAGTAGAGTTGTCAACAAACTCGGCGATAGCATACCACGGCTTATAATTAAGGCGCGAAAAAGCACCTATAACACCTGCCTGTGGTTGAATATTATATGCAATGTTTTCCTCCATAGCTAAAACTTTTTTCCGAGCCGAATTAGCTCTATTGCTAGAATAGATAAGATCTTAACATTTACAGAATTCCCGAGTTGACGATAAGTCACGCTGTCACTCTTGCTAAATTGATAATCATCTGTAAAACTTTGCAGTTTCGCGCATTCATGAGGAGAGAAAAAACGATAATGGTTCAAAGACGGGTCCCAAACGATAGGTGTGTTGTTCATCGCAACAAGAGAGGGGAAGTAGTTAGGGCGCTTGACCCGAACTCCAGATTGCCTTATTTGAATAATACAATCCTTCATAGAAAAACTCTCCCCTGCATTCCATTCAAATTTTTGATGAAGCAAAATCTTATCCTGCATATGGTACTTATCCACCCATCTATCAATAAACATCATATTGTTCTCGTAGAAAGATCGTATCCTTAATACAATACGCTGTTTCCATTCAGGCATTGAGAAAAAGGCTATGTGTGGATTAGATAAAAAAGACGATCTGCTCGTTATTCCTACACCCGCAAACTGTAGCCAAAAAGGTCGAGCTAGCCCATTTGTGTTAACTCGCAATTCTTCCCATGCAAGAAGCAACTGGTTTATCTCTTCTGGAACAAGGTAACGAGCATCAACCTTGGCATCCATAAGTGTTGTAAGGCACGATTCTCTATCCGAGCAAGGTTTATGATACTGACTTAAATGAATTACATCTTTAGTCAGATAACCCAATGGGAGTTTCCGTCTGTTATCAAAATGGTCCTTTCTTATGCCTAAAATGTAGACCCGTTCTCTTATTTGAGGGATCCCAAAATGATGTGGAGACTCAATGATCGGCTCTTCCGAAATAACAAAGTCCAACCTCTTTAGTTCCTCACAAATAATCGCCCAATTGACTTTGTTGTCAGCAAGATTTCGAACGTTTTCAAGGAGAAGAAATTTACATTCTGGGTGTCTCTCAAGGATGTCAATTATTCGGAAGAAGAGTTGGCCCCGTTCGTCAGTAGTGCCATCACTACGCTGAATCACCGTAAATCCATTTCTATTGCCCGCCTTGGAAAAGGTTTGACATGGAAACCCGGCGCATAAAAAATCAAAAGGAGGAATGGAGCCCTTTTCAATTGATACTCTTATGTCCCCTTCAACGGGGAACTCGCGATTCGGACAAAAGTTTTGAGAGTAAACCTTGCGACACTGTTCATCGATATCACATGCGAATACACATTTTCCACCAATAGAGGCTAATGCCTGATGAAAGCCGCCAATGCCGCAGAACAAATCAATGAATCTAAAAAACTGTCTTCTCTTGGTCTTTCCCATAATCTATATCGCATATCCTTAATGCGCTAGGCATTGATTGCCAAACATTTAAATTCGGATACTGAATATTCGTATTTCCTGTTGATAATAACTTAATTTGCAAAATTAGTAAAAAAAACTCTATTCGGGAAGGTTCGATCGTGGCGGCGGGGATGGGACTGCGGAATCCGGATTTCAGCTGCTAGTGAGCAGGCGGG
>CADBSO010000021.1 GCA_902797395.1 uncultured Spirochaetales bacterium | reverse complement strand
CATCAAAAAGATGCTGGAACTCATCAATTATAATAAGCAAACGAGGCATTTTTTTCCGATGATCGACATAGCCGCTTTCAGCTAATTTCGAATTATAAGCATTTATATCAACTACACCCTCGCCCCTAAAAAGCCTGCCGCGTTTATCAAACTCTTCGTATATGCCTTTAAGAACGCTAATGCCAAACTCCTGTTCGCTTTCGATTGCAATCACATTGAAATTCGGCAAGTTGTAGTCCGCATAAATCTTAAACTCTGTTCCTTCTTTGAAATCCACCAAATATATTTGAAGTTCCTCTTTGGTGTACTCCATCAAAGCCCCCATAATAATCGCGTGAAGAAGCCTGCTTTTTCCAGCACCTGAATTTCCGCAGACAAGCGCATGATGCGATTGGCTCTTCTCGGCTCCAAGTTCAAAATTGTAACAATGACCATCGCTCAATATGCCTATAGGTATTTTAATTCCCTCCTTGTCTATGCTACAATTCAGATACTTATTTTTGTCATGCCCCATCACAACATCAAAATAATCAATATTCGGTCTTATTATTTCCGATATCTCTTTGTCTTCCTTATTTCCTAATCTTTCTCCAATCGCCTCGATATCATCATCAGACACAGGTCGGTCAAACACATACTTAGCCTTTGCATCAAATTTACCCTCCGAACGCTTTGACCAAGCGATTCCATTCAAGCCAAAACAAGCGCATTCACGCTCAATGTTTGCTATCTGCATCAGGAACGTCGAATCCATAGCTGCAAGCTGGCTTTCGTTTATCATTAGAATCACATACACCCCACATCTTCCGCCCTGTTTCAATATTCTTTCAAGCAAACCAATCGATTCCGACGCGAATCCATTAGGAAAATCCATAATTCCAATAATATTGTAAGGTTGAGGTGTGAGCTTATTGGCATCATTGTAACTCCTTATATTTGCGAATCTATCCCCTCTGAGAGCCTCCTCACCCATTCTTTTGATATACTCGACAATATCACGAAGCAAAACCGTTGTTTTTTCAGCGGAAGTCCTTGTCCCTTCACCGAATACAAATTCTGATAATGCGTTATTCTGATTACCACTCCTGCCTTTCAAATTGTATAGCGATTCGAATGTGTATCCATTTCTTAAACAATCTATGAAATTGAATTTTACCCTTCCCGGGGGGTTGGCAAGAAATATGCTTAAGCAAAGCTTTCGCATCACCGCAATAGCATTGTCATCATCATACGCTCCGAATCTATAGCAAAACGCAAATTTTTCATCCATGGCTACAGAATACGGAAAGCGCAGCTCATCACGATCGCCATCCGTCACGAAGCCATAGTTGTCCTCAAAAAAACGCTTGATAAAAGAGCTGTCACCTTCGGATTTGCTAGAGAAATACTCTCTGAAATCAAATGAGACATCTCCAACCGTAACATTAAGCGGCTCCTCTCGAGGCACCTGATAATCCTTGAAGCTGGAAATCGGCGCCTTGCGCCCGTTCATATAATCGACATAGCCTTTCAAAGCTTCCGGCGGAACACTAGCAAGCAATCCGTTTTTATATTCGGTCTGCAAATCAAGCTGATCCTGCACATATTCCCTTTTAGCATCCGCAATGTCATTCTTACGCTTCTCCTCGAGCTGCATCATATCGGACTCATGCTTTTTCCGCTTGGATTCGCGCCTGTCATTGAAGTCCTGTTCTATTTTAAGATGCCCATCGATATACGCCTGCTTTTTCGGAGCGAACTCATCATCTATTTTGGAAAGCGAAGCCAGCAGTTCGCTTTCCGAATCATCCTTCTGGCGCTGAATCTCATCCTTCATCTCCTGGTATCTTCGCATGGCATCATCCTTCTGGCGCTGAATCTCATCCTTCATCTCCTGGTATCTTCGCATGGCATCAGCCTTCATACCGGGAAGCTTTCTTATTTCAGCCTCGTATATCTTTGAGGCCTTTTTCCTATAGGATGCGAATTCAACACATCTTTTCTTTCTGAGACCCGGCCGGAACAGCCGATTGAAAAAACTGCAGGATCTATCTATTTTATACGCCCTTTCATAAGGATCAAACAATTCCAGAAACTTATCAAGGGAATTTGCCGCAGGAACCGGAGCCTGTTTGCTGCCTCTGAATATTTTTTCATATGGCTTGCGGCATGATATGCTATCTTCAGCTGTCTGTATGCTCCTCATCAACGAAGACAAACCCTGTTTTATACCGTCGAGCCGCAATTCCTCCTTTTGCCTGAATTCCTCGGATTTATCAGACTCTTCAATAGCCTTGCATTTCCGAGCATATTCATCCCTGACATCAATAGCCTTGACCTCAATAGCCTTGCATTTCCGAGCATATTCATCCCTGACCTCCTGCTTCCGTTCGCTCATCTGATCGGAATCAGCCTTGAAATCAGCTTCAAACCTATCAATATCATGCTTTTCCTGATCATTGATTATGTCAAGATGAGCATTATACTTATTCGCTTTCCTATCCCTTTCAGCCTCATAATCCTTATCAATGGCTTTAATTGCTGAATCAAACGCATACTTGCGGTTGCCGCGCTTTTGAATGAATTCCCCAGTCCGCTGTTCGAATTCATTGCAAATATCCGAGACGAGAGAGCAATCGTCCTTTACGCTCCTAATGTCTATCTTTGAAATATCAACCATATTAGCCTCCATGTCTGATCGCATTTTTCAAACACCGCCATGAATCTCTTCAAGGCCATGACATCTCTATTTCATGCTCACTTTTTTCAAATTCTTTTTTCATATCATCTTGAATCTCCTTTATTTTCCTATCCTTGTCAGTAACATCCCGATCATCATATTCGATTTTATGCTTTGCTTCTTGAAATTTAGCCCTAGCATTCGCATTGTTCACATCAGCCGCTTTTTGATAGTTATCTATCGCCTTTCTATTAGCAGCATGTATATCATTATCTATTTTAATCGCATCTTCCGATCCTTTATCCACCTCCTTTAAAATAGGATCAGCCATTTTATGGAACTCCTTTTCCGCTTCCCTTTTAAGTTCGGCCTTAAGAGCCTTGTGATTTATCCTGGCATCATCACTAAGCAAAGGACTGTCTGCATTATCTAAAAACTTCTTCTGATTCTTAGCTTTATCTACGATTCTACTGGATTTGAGCTTGAATTCCTCCTTTTTCTTTCTGTTTTTCTCCAAAATTTTATTAACCTCATCCATTTTTTTGTTTTTATACATCGCT
>CADBSO010000020.1 GCA_902797395.1 uncultured Spirochaetales bacterium | reverse complement strand
CTCGGTATCGTCGTCCATTATCACCTCCCTGAACGGGCGGCCGGCGATGCACGTGGCCTCCAGAAGCTCGTCCATGGTGTCGTATATCCCTATGACATACTGATCTGGCATATCAAAAAACCAGCCATCACTTTTTCTATGTGTCCAGACCTCGATTATCCTGCTGTCGTCCGGCTTGGTGGTGGTGAAGACGTAGTATTTATCCACAGGCTCATGGCACATCCTATACCAGTCGCCTCTGTATCTGAAATCCAGCCCCATGTGGAACTCGTCGCCCTTCTCGCATTTCCCGTCGTACTCGTTGATGAAGTCATCCAGACAATTGTATTCATTGATTCTCATTTCAAATACCTCTCAATAACGATATTCGCCCTCTTCACGAGAAGCTCCTCATACTTTGACAGTGCCCTGACATCCTTGCTGTGATGCAAATCGGTATGAACATGCTCCTTAAAGCTAGTACCATCCTTATTAGTGTGTGGGTGCCACAAATCTATGCTCGAAACCTTGATGTGGTTCCTATACACTCCGATAGTCTTCACAACCCCATCCTGAACGATCGCATAAACCGTATCCGGAGAATGGGAATAATCGGGGACTTTGACCGACCCAGATTTCTGCATTAGAAATTTAATACCGCTCCTCTTGTCCTCATGGAACGAATAGTAGTTCATAAGATCGTTTCCATTGCTATCCTTCTTGAACGTGAAATCCCCGTTCTCAACGCTAACAAACGCACCTCGACTTCCCATATGCTTTGCCACCCATTCCTTTTATGCCATTAATATAATCATAAATTATAATATTGTCAAGGAATACGAAAACAAGTTTTCAGGACGTTCTCGAAATTTATTCAGATACGAATTCCATAGCTAGGATTGCAAACAAAACGCAGCACGATTTTAAAAGTAATTCAAAGTGATTTCGACACTTTTTTAAAAGTAATTTTGCCGGAAAACGACACGATTTTAAAAGTAAATCATGCCACGCCAATCAAAATGGCAAGCAAAACGATGCCTGTGTTCCAACAGCAAACCGGCTCTAGTCACTCCTCGCCAAGATCGGATTTCAACACGCCATCGATAACCGACATGATTCCAGCTCCATCCTCGGATGAAATAAGAACTCCAGAATGACCTCCATGCCAATCTATCGAAGAGAATTGCTGCTCCAAAGCGCTAGCTGAAAGCCTGTCATCATATTCGAACATCGCATCAATCTCCAGATAGGCATAATGCGCTTTCTTCTTGCTCCTGTCCGGATTCCAATCCTCATCGGCAAAACATTCGGTCAAAAATTTTCCGCACATCGCAATGCAATCGGTATCGGTTCCGACTTTCTGCATTATGAAAATGTCACCCTTCCTGGCCTTCTGCCAGTCGTATATGCTCCAATCGAACTGACCCGCATCGCCTGTTGCGGCAAGCATTTTCCTAACATGGTCAAAACTCTCCTGCTTGAAAGATGAAACGTTCGGATTCCATCTCAAAATGAAATATTGCGGTTCATGTGTTTTCATAATGCCTCCTTGCGACCAATCGCCACCTCTGCAACTGTGCCCATCCTATCAGTCGGATTCGGGCGCAACCAGAACAATCTCATTTGATACGCCCAAAAAATGCGAATACCTTGTTCTTAATTCCCTATATTTGAGGCCATCAATATAATAGCTGCCTGCCAAGCCCGGAACATCGATAACAACACTAGCGCCAGGCTCCAATATGCGGCAGTCCGATAGCATCAAGCCATAAGTCTTGAGCTTCATCAATATGCCGCAATAATCCGGAGACAAGCCATCCTCGTTCCTGATCGAAAAGCAATCGAATACGAGAACATTGTGATAGTCGTGGAATATATCGAAGCAAAACTTGGGAATCGCCAAGGCATTGTCCGAAACGTTTCTGACATGCAGTCTCACCGGAAACGGATAATCACACGATGCCGGCTCCAACCTGACCTCGATTTCAGTATGATTCCTATCCAGCAGCGAGCAGCGAAACATTTTCACAGGCCCTGCATATGCCGTTCCCCTTCCAACGCCGGCGCAACCGAATGTCAGCAAAGCCGCTAGAAAAACAAGAGAGGTTTTTTCAAAACCCCTTCCTTCATGCTGCTCGCTCTTCCGAACCAGGGCATAAATCCCATGGATTCCCCTCAAAAACGCGACAAATACATACAGTATTTGCGGTTTTTTCGGAGAACGCCCTGAATCGGAATAGTATTCGCACCATTTTGAAATGAGTTTTGAAAAAACCTCTAGAATCATACTCCTGCGATCCGCATGCAAGCCCACACTTATCAACCCCTGCATACAGAATAGCCGAATGACGATGATTTTTCAAAGTTGACTAAAGTCAGCTGCACCTATACCCAAGATGCTTCCAGTCAATTCCGATAGCGATTGTTTCACTCAATTTCTATTTGGCCGTTCATCAGAAGCGGAAGCAAATGATCGCGGAGAGCAGTCAGTTTTCCGCTACATTTTGCATTAGAAAAAATTTCAGCAAATAGTGCCTCAATAATATTATGGAAACCTTTCATGACATTATCATCAGGAACAATCAACAAAATATTTCGTAAATCTTCACGATTTAAACCCGGTTGCGCGGCCTTTGTTTTCCCCAAATTCTGCATGATATTAAAATAAGGCTGTGAATCCAACACAAAATATAAATATTCTACAAAATCACTAGCACTGGGATGCACTAAAAACACATGCTCATTAACATACGCTTCATCATATGGGAATCCATCCCTAAACAATGTTGCTTTACCAACATACGCCCCATCCTTATAAATTAGGATATCATTATCTTCAATTCTTCCAGATGTCATAAAATTGCGATATCTTTCATCAACAAATGGGGTTGCAGAAAAATCAAAGCAACCCAGCCTATCAATGCACTCAGCGCCCAGACTCGGTATGCCTGTTTTCAGCGATTTGTCTATTCCTCCGTTTGGTCTTCTACCAGAATCAATTTTAGATACAATATCCCCCAATCTCTTTACATCCCACCCCTCCGGTATCTCACGCTTAAACATTTCATTCCAAACCATTTTACCGCCACTAGACTTGTATGGCTTGCCGTTAGCATTTGGGAAGTCAAATTGCACAAACCAATAATCATAAAGTCTTTTCGCCATTTGCTCTAGTGTGATATTCATACGACGGTTAAGAGCAATCTTATTGTCAAGAGCAGTGAGTATTTTTCCTATTCTTACTTGCCTAGCATATTCTGGAACCCACACAATACAATCATGTATTTTGTCAGGAGAAGTATGGCGAATTTTTGTTTGCTGCGCCGCTACGCTAAGCTGTTTTTTAACAGGCGAAGATGAAATAAGATAAAATATATAATCCGAGTCGACCACATCACTACATTTTACCAAACCAACATCTTGACTTTGAATATATTTTCCGCTGCAAGGGATTTTTGCCGTTGAGCCGAGTAAACCGACAGCCTGTTCGGTCAAGGGTGTAATTATATCACCCTCGTTCAAAATAAAATCCTCCCTCATCTTGCCAGTATAATTAAGATTGTCCTTCGACTTATCTTCCTTAAAGCAGTTATTATGATAATCAAAATTCCCAAGCGTAAGCCTTATGTGCTCTCCATCACTAGAAAAATATTGCCCATTCAACGATATGCCACGAGTAACTTTTATTAATTCACCCAATCTAAACCTTTTCATTTTCATGCTTATCACCAGCCTTCGACAAATACGAATCAACCAAACTCAAACGGTCTCTGATCATTTTCCTTGTCTTTTTAAGTTCTCCGATATCTTTCCTGGCTTTCTCGTATTCCACATCTTCTTCGATATCATCCATACGCGCTCCACGACCATAAAAAGGACTTCCAACCATTTCCAAATTCTGCTCAGCCTCTCCTATCTGAATGTCCAGACGCCTAAGCTGCTCTTCAAATTGAAATTTCAAATCAAGCATGACAGGATTATAAGCCGCAATGAACAAGTCTACATGCTTATTAATTGCCGAAACCTGTGCCTGAACATCTTTCGAAGAATTATGTGCAATAACAATCGACACTATTATTGCAGCAACCCCAATTATCGGGCTTAAAAAGGCCGCCCAAAACATTATCCGATCACTCATCGCTAACTCCTCCATATTGGAATATGCTACGCTGCATTTATCCATCATCCTCATCCTTGGAAAATTTCAACTTGCTCAGCTGATTGCATATTTCATTCTCCAGATTGTGACTTTCTTTAAACATCGCCTCAAGCTCTTGAATATCAGTCTGCATCCGGGAATCGAATTCCTCTCGAGTGATATCAACGCATTCGATTTTGATATCAAAATATTGACCCGCACTCAAAACATATCCCTTTTCAATTACTTCTTCGAATGTCACGGACACCGAGAAATCCTCAACCGATTCTTCATTTCGAAACGTTGACACAATCTTTTCAATATCCTCTCCAGTAAGCCGACGCTTCTTGAGCCCGTTGGAATCCTTATACTCCTCACCAAGCTTGGAAGCATCTACAAGTATCACTTTCCCAGACGAACGGGATTTATCAAAAAACAGGACGCTCACATTCGTTCCAGTATTAGCAAACACATTACTGGGCATGCTTACGACGCCCCATACTATCCTATCATCTATTATTTTCCGCAATATTCTGTTTTCTATAGGCTTCTTGGACGTAATAAAACCAGTAGGAACCACAATCGCGCCCTTGCCGTCGTCTTTAATCGAATTTATCGCATGCTGAATAAAACAGGTATATATCGCCATCCCTTCCTTTTTCTTATTGGGGATATTTGGGACACCCGCCCAAAACCTAGCCGGCTGTGCGGCAATCTTCTCACGAGTATCACTGAAGTCCATATTAAATGGCGGGTTCGAAACCACATAATCAAATCGGCGCAATTCCTTTCCATCATCCGATTTGTGATAAGGACTGACAAGGGTATCTCCCTGAATCGCATGATCGAGACTGGATATGAGATTATTCAAAATAAGATTCAACTTGAAAAGCTTGTTGGAACGCTGACTTATGTCTTGGCTGAAAATAGTGCAGCGATCCTCTCCAATCTGATGCGCGAGAGCCATCAAAAGCGTTCCTGTTCCAGCACTTGGATCATAGCATTCAATATTATGGAGGTCCACATTATCTCCAACCAGAAGCCTAGCCATAATCATAGCAATCGCATGAGGCGTGTAATACTCGGCATATTTTCCTCCTCCGGCCGTATTATAATCCTTGATGAGATACTCGAAAACGCCTGCGAAAAAATCATAGTGTTCGCCGAAAGCCTCCTCAAAGCTGAACTTGGCAAGCTTATCGACAAGAGCCCTCGCAAAAGCAGCCCTTTGACTGTCATCTGTAACATATTGGGTAAGAGGCTCGAAAATCGGAATCTTTGTATTTGCAACTGTAAGCGTAGAGAAAATATCCATATTCTCCGCAGCGATATCTTTCATCGTCGAATCGAATATCACATCAAAGTCTCCTTTAGATTGCTGGTTCCAAAGAAATGAAATCAGATGATGAGACAAAAGGCTCGGACAATCCGATCCTAGAATACGGCAAATCCTTCTTTGCTCGCTTTCATCCATAGAAGCATATTCGGACTCCCAATCACTTGCATTCCTGAACCTGTCCTGATAACGTGATGCCCTATTCTTAAGCATCCATCCGAACTTGTCATTAAGGAACTTATAAAGAAATACCTGAGTGATTATCTTGAATTCGTTCCCATCATTGCCTAACCCATAAACTTGACACGTAGCCTTCAATTCATCAATAAGTCTGATCGTCTTTTCCCTTATATCCATATATTGCCCCTTCATAAACCCAATTTCAATAACACACAGTATTAATGCAGTGATATTGATTCAGATATTGTTTGGTTATCTTAGACTCTATGAAATCAATATCCTCCGGTTCCGATTCTATGCTCAATCTGTAAAAAGCTTCTTCCACCGAAGAACATACGGACCTTGCGAAATAAGCATCATTTTTCAAAATATCGTTCCTATCGCACACCTTCCGATCAATGGTCTCTTTCACAGCCATCAACGCCCCGATAATGTCATCATTGTTGTTTTCCTGCGAAATGATCAGCGGCTTTGAAGATTCCCTGCGCCTTTCATTTTCCTCCGCTATCCTCTTATGAGTTCGAGCAAACTTCTCATCCCCAGCATAGCGCGCCAAAAGAGCTTCATCCTTGCGCCTAAGAGCGCAAATCTTCTTATGCATCTCATCCAAAGCGGCAATCTCCTCATTATATTGCGCGATGCTTGCAGGCTTGAATCCATGTTCCTTGAACATTTGACGCAAGGCTTGCACAAGCGTTATGTATTGCGGATCTTCGGGATCATAGCAGTCGTGCAGCTCCCTGAGGGTCATCGTCAGCTTCTCCTGCAACGCCGAACCGTTATCAACAAGCCTCAATTCCTCCTCTCCTATCTTAGAAAAGTTGAATTGGAGTTTCATCATCGCCTCGTTTACAAACATTTTCGTCTCGTTGCTCATCGCAAATGCCTCAAGCGCATTCACCTCGCTTATCCTAGCCTGGACGGCGATTAGCATATCCGGAAGTCTTCTGATCGCAAGCTTCTCGAAAATTCCTTTTATCTCATCGTCGCCGAACGTTCGAACAAGGTTGTACATATTCTTGGCATTTACAAGCGCATTCCTGAGTTCAAAAAGCTCATCCTTGTTTTCAATCCGAGTGATCTCCCTATCAAACATTTCAACATTAGTAATGTCATAACCGGAGAGCGTCTGTCGTATCTCCCTCATCTGACTGACAATATCTTCTTTCTGCTCCATGATTTGAGAAAACATATCAGGCAGATTTCCAATTCCCGTCTCATCTTCACTGGAAAACTTTTGAAATTCTCTTATGTATTTGCCGTTTATCTCCTCGAAATCAGCCTTTATGTCTGCAAAATCGATAACAGTTCCATAGCGTTGCTCACCGTATTGAGAGTTATAAGGACGATTCACACGAGTAATAGCCTGCAAAAGATTGTGATCGCGGAGCTTGCGGCCAAAATACAACCTCTTCAGGCGCGGAGCGTCAAAACCAGTCAAAAGCATGTTATAAACAATCAGAACATCTATCTTGAAATTTCTCTTGAAATCATTCACTATGCGTTTTCGCTTCTCTTTATCATCACTATCGTATAAGATAAGTCCTGATTTCAAATTCAAAACACTACCATCGGATTCGCCAAGTTCTTTTTGAATTTCATCAAAAAATCGAAACAGTTTCCTGGCCTGTACGCTTGTTTCGCAAATAATCATGCCTCCGAGTGTCGGATCCCCCTGCAAAGACCTGAATCTGACAAGATCCCTTATGATATAGCGAAGCAAATCCTTAACATAAGAATCATGTGATACGATTGATTCCTTCTTGAGCTCACCCCTTCTGACAAGCTTCTCAAGACCCTGATAGGTTTCATTCAAGCGATCGCGATATGATGTCTCAATCTCCTCACGAAGAATTTTCAATGTGTATCCGTCGGAAATCGATTTGTCATAATAATATGCATGAAAATAATCTCCGAAAACCGAGCAACTCGACCTTTCCTCCTTCAATATAGGCGTTCCGGTAAGCGCTATCTTGATGGAATCCTTATCCGCATTGAAAAGGTTCGCAAGAAAGCATCCATCCGGCTTATAACCTCTATGAGCCTCATCAATTATGAAAATGCGCTGCAAGTTTATTGCATAATCCCCCACTGCCACTCTAGCACGATCTTCTTCGACTTTTTGAATGTTCACAACAGTGATTTCCATTCTGCCGCTAGCGCCATGCTGACTCTGATTCTCCCAAAATTGCCGTAAAAGCTCCGATTTGCTATTTGCGGTATTAACAGAAAGCCCACGCGCTTCGAATTCCTGTTTCGCCTGATCCAGCAAATCAAGACGATCAACAACAAAATAAAATTTAGCGACTTTGCCGCGTTTGGAGTAATAATCCGTCAAAAGTCTTGTTAGGTAATAAGACAATGCGGTTTTTCCAGAACCTTGAGTATGCCATATTATTCCGGATCTCCTGCCATCCTCAAGAGCCTTTCTCACAGCCAAAGCAGCAAACATCTGCTGATAGCGCATAATATGCTTCTGATCAGTTGCCTCTATCTTCCCATCAATTTCGCGTTCCGATTTCACATAGCATATCCCATATTTGAGAAGAAACAATAGCCTTTCATGGCTGCACATGGAAGTAAGAATCCTATTTGTAGGAGTGTAAAAATCTAAATTTGTCTGATATTCCGAAGATTGCCTGATAACCTGACAATTGAAATCAGAAAGAATCCGCTTCTCCTCTAGCCCATCAATCGGCTTGTAAGGATAATCGGCATTAAACGGAGGAATCGGTTGCAAAGAGAAATTATCCTCGCGAAAGCAATTGAAGAAAACTTCTCCTCGACTGGCAGTACAATAAAAAGCGCCCTCAATGGGAACAATCCCGCCAAGAGACGAATATTCCATGTTATTAGAGAATATCATCAGCTGCGTGATATTTATGAACCTGCGAAATTTTCCATTAGGAAGCCTGGATCGCATCATTCGATTGGCTTCCGCTATCATGCCTCCATTATTGTTCGTTTTCTTAACTTCAATGAAAACTAAAGGAAGTCCGTTTATAAAAAGCGTTATATCAGGTCGAAATTCATCTTCTCCATTTCGACAAGTCAGTTCGGCTGTAAACCGAAAATCATTATTTTCCGGATTCTCAAAATCGATCAGCCTATAAGGTGAAACAGCAATCAAGCGCTCATAGAATTGCCTGCCAAGATCATTGTCATTCAACTCCTTTTTTATGTCGTCCAGAATTAATCACCACTTATCCTTGCTGTCCGGATTCAATCGCAAAAAAGCATCACGGAAAGTATTGACAAGAATATTTGTGCTCTCATCAAGGATTATTCCGTTTCCGTATTGAAGACCCCCCCCCCCGCTCATTATGTTGGATTCTGCCAACATATTGCCAGCCAAGCCTCAAAAGATGTATCATTGCCGGCATTTGAACACGTGTCTTCTCGTTGTAATACTTGCTCATTTATAATCAGCCCCTCTCTATTCTGCACTCATGCGCCTTTGTATCCTTGTCATAGCTTACCCCTACCAGAAGCATATTTCCCTCGTACTTGTCGAGACCAGCGAAGTACCTTTTCTCCCTTATCTGGTCAAGAGCGGTGTCGGATGTCCCTTCAACCTTGAGTTCCACGACCATGGCGGGGATATTCGGCTTGTATGGAATGAAGGCGATATCGGCATAGCCCCTGCCCGCCGGATATTCGAGCACCAGCGTATAATAGGAATCCGCATAAAGGAACGCCAAGCGAATGGCGGACTGGAACGATTTCTCATTGTCGTATGACAACGGACTGGTAAGCTTTTCATGCGTCTTTTTGAGAGCCGCCGCAACAGCTGACGCATCACCGGACCATACCGACTCCAAAAGCGATTTGGAAACCCGAATCATAGAAAGCACGTTCGAATAGTCCGGCAAATCCTCAATTGCGTTCACCCACTCGCCGCGCACCTCGCGATTAGGAATACGACAAGTCTCCTCTTCGGCCGAATACGCCAAATAACCCAGATGACACAAATATGTGAACACGTCATCACGAGACGATATCCTGGACGGATCATTCTCAAACCTTGTAGCATTGAGCGGCACCGACTCACCCGATATCATGCGCTCGACATCCCGCCTCATTCCATCAAAATCCAGCGCTATGACATCCCTGACTGCTCTGAAACTGGATGTCTGGTTCCAATACGGCTTGAAGGACTCCTCCTCCATGGCGCAAACAACCGATCTTGGGGCATAAATATCCAGTCCCCGAAGCCTGTAGCCATCATACCAGCTGCGGCATTCGTTGAAATCCATGGAATATCTGTCGCAAAGGCTCCTGACTTCCTCTTCCGTGAATCCGGTAAATTGAGCAAATCTTCCGGGATTAAGGAAAGTAATCTCCTTGAAATTGTTGAGCTTCGACTGCGCCTTCTCCCTTATGATGGGAAGTATGCCCGTAATATAGGCAAGCGCAATGCAGGTTGAAACATCGCTTGACTTGAAAAGAACATTCAAAAACCTCAAATAGGAATCCAAAAGGCCCGAAGGAACGCGCTCATCCCTGAACAGCACGTCATACTCGTCAAAAATCACAACGAATGGCGTCTTAGTGCGATTGAAGACTTCCATCACACAATTCGGAATCTCCCAATCGTCCTTGAAGCTCATCTCGGGAAATGCCTCAGCGAAGTCATCCCTGACCATCTCGTGCATTCTTGAAATCGCATCACCACCATATTGCGACCAGAACCTGTTTACATCAATATGCAAGACATTATACTTGTTCAAGTGCTTCGCAAAGCTCGGATCGGATGCTATTTTCGTGTTCAAGAACAAATCCGCGGAATCACAGCCTACGGAATAATACGCCGCCATCATGGCCTCGGCCATGGTCTTGCCGAAACGGCGCGGGCGCGAAACGCAAATAAACCGTCCTTCTGTGAAAAGCCTTTTATTCAACTCAGCCAAAAGCATGGTCTTGTCGACATATATCTCGCTGCTGACAGAAAAGCCAAAACGATCATTTCCCGGATTCACATAAAAGCCCATACTCGCGACACCCTAGCATACAGAATACCCGAATGGCGGCTTTTTTTCAAAAGGTTTGGCTATGTCCGAATACATTTATTCTGCCATATCCAATCGCCGGATATGCGCCGCATATGCGCGCTTTGGGTCGCAAAGCCAT
>CADBSO010000019.1 GCA_902797395.1 uncultured Spirochaetales bacterium | reverse complement strand
TGCCCGAGGAAAGCCTTGACGAGGAGAAGGACAAAGCCGACAAATGGGAGGCTTTCATGAGTAGTCCGCAGGTGGAATGTCTGCGCCGTGCCGCCGACATTTATACTTACGCCTTCTATCGTACCTACACTTATTCCGACTTTTTTGAGCGTTTCGATGATTTCACCGAAACAGGCTACACGATGCGGGAGGATGTGGAGCTGCCCTCGCCAGCCACGATTGGAAAGGCTCTGTTAGAGACTAAAGAGGACTACGATGGCCCAAGGCTTTCGGACGACTTTAAGGCCGAGGTGCAAGCTGCTGCCGACCGTTACCGTTTCTTCCATTGGAGTGTGGAGTTCCCGGAAGTGTTCGCCCAAGGAGGCTTTGATGCCATGTGTGGCAATCCGCCATGGGATAAGATCAAGGTTGAGGACAAGAAGTGGTTTGAGCAACATGGCAGGTCTGACATCGTGAATGCCGGAACGGCAGCGCTGCGTAAGAAAAAGATAGACGACCTTCAACAGACGGATCCTAGGCTATTCAAGGATTATATTCAAGCCCTCTTGGATGCAGAATCGATGAGCAATTTCTTACGTTTTTCAGGACGATTCCCTTTGACAGCAACAGGAGATATTGACTTGTATCCATTATTTGCAGAACATTGTTTGCAGTGCTCTAAGGCAGTTTGGGGGCTTGTGCTTCCTATTGGTATAGCTGTTAATGAATCAAACAAGGATTTCTTTGCAAAACTTATCGATGAGAACCGTCTCATTTCGATTTTCTGTTTTGAAAACAAAGAGCAGTTATTTGAAATTGATTCGACAACAAAATTCTGTCTCTTTACAGTTGGAAAAGCCAGCTTCGAGCCAAGAAAAGTTGTGGCAGGTTTCTTTTTAACAAGGACTGAACAACTGCTTGACAACAACCGCATCTATGAGCTAGACACAAAAGATATTCTTCGATTGAATCCAAACACAAAAACATGTCCAGTGTTTAGGACAAGCTTAGATGCTAGACTTACAACAAAAATATATCAGCATTGTTCTATACTATTTAATGAAGAAAACAACGATAATCCATGGAAAATACGAGCTGGTAGGACATTTCATATGTCAGGAGATTCTGAATTATTCGCTACATATGAACAATTAGTAGAAAACGGAGCTGAACAAATAGGGTGTGATTTTGTTCTTGATGGTATCATATATGTCCCTTTGTATGAAGGAAAAATGATATACTTGTACGACCATCACTATGGAATAAACCCGCTTCATGGTCCCCATCCAAATAATGCGAGTCTTCCATCTCCTTCTATTTCCGAAATGCAGAATCCTAATTCGCATATCATTCCATACTACTGGATTGATAAACAATTAGTTGATGAAAGAAAAATCAAACGAAATAGCAGAGGAGATATTGAATGGCAATGGGAGCATGCTTCTTTTCTTATATTGAAAGATGTTGGAAGAGCAGGCGTTGCGCGAACATTTATTCTTTCACGAATTCCAAAAGATGTTGCTGTTGGCCATACTGCTAATATTCTATATACAGAAGGAGGTGTCGTTTTTGATGGCTTGTTGCAGGCGTTGCTCTCTTCATTGATAATTGATTATGTGGCAAAACAAAAAGCTGGTGGAAATCACATGAGCATGTATATTGTCAAACAGTTCCCTGTTATAACACCTGAACAAATCCCATCTGATATGCAATGGGAGATTACCCGCCGTGTTGCCGAGCTAACCTACTTCAACCACGACCTTGACGGCTGGGCGGAAGAGCTATACGACGAGTTGACGGACGAGCAGCAGCTGGAGCTTCCGCAGTTGGGCGAGAAAAAGCCTTTCATCTATGACCCGGAGCGCCGTGCCGTGCTGCAAGCCGAGCTGGATGCCATCATTGGCCACCTCTACGGCCTCAACACAGAGGACATACGCTATATCCTCGACCCAGAGGATGTTTGTGGCCCCGGCTGCATCAACGAGACCTTCCGCGTGCTGAAGAGCAACGAGATACGGCAGTATGGCGAGTACCGGACTAAGCGGCTGGTTTTGGAGGCATGGAGAAGGTTTGGGTATGGAGAATGATTGTGAGGAATGAGGTAGTATTTTCAATTGATTAAAAAGTTGAAATACAGCCTTTTATTTATTGGAAACAAAATCTTGTGGAATATTTTTTCATAATATGTTGCTTTTGATTGGAATATTTTTTGTACTTTTGTTGCCGAATTTAAACACACACAAAAATGACTAGAGATTATTTTACCCCATCGCTGTTCCCACAGAAACAGGATTTCGACCCAAAAAAATTCAAAGAATCTTGCCTTACTTCAGGACTTGAAGAGAGCATTAATGCAGGTGTAAAGGAAGGCTTGGTTAAAACGAATGACATGAACATGGTTTATGCCAATGGCGACTTGTCCTTGCGTTTGCATGGGCAATTACTACACGAGATGATTTTTAATTGTATCCGGACTGCCACCAATGAATTCATGCCTAATGAAGAAATCGAG
>CADBSO010000018.1 GCA_902797395.1 uncultured Spirochaetales bacterium | reverse complement strand
GAGTTTTATTTCACCAGCATTGCCAACTGCGCCCGTTGGCTCGGCGTCTCTTACAATGCAGTAAAGTATTGCCTCCGCGGAGACTATCAGCTCTGCGAAGGCTATACTATAGAGTATGTGAGTGAGAAGCCCGACGAACGGGATTATTTCATCGACCCAGATAAGTATCGGAATCCGGAGCGTAAGTTTGAATCTGGAGAGAATATGGCAGAAGTAGCGGGTGCGAAAAGCCACAGAAGAAAGAATTATTAAGAGCAATATAAACAATAAAAAAACAATTAAAATGAAACTACAGCCTCTAAACCTCAACCCTTTTGCACAAGGCATTAAAGATGAACTTACAGCGTGGTGGAATGCTTTTGGCGGAGATTTTATTGGGCAGACTATTCAATTGACAAAAGATTCTTCGTTCCCTCTTCTTCAGAAAGAATATGCTGTAAGTCAAGGGAAACTACCTCATGATACTAATGTCAACATTCCTTATCTAGAGGTTACTCCTCTTTACACAAAGGCACAACATGGAGCCTTGTTTGTGAATTGTAATCCTTCCGGTACGGATTATTCTTACTACAGAACTTATAATCAGAATAATGATTGTTGCTTCTATTATGGGGAATTTAATCCAAATAATCCCTATTTCCAAGAAAGCGAGAAGTTTGCACAGGAAGTAGGGGCCCAGAGTTTTGCGATGATAGATGTCTTTCCCCTTGTCATGCAGAATCAAGCGGTCTTGAAGAAAGCGTTTTATGATGCGTATTCAACCCACGATAATCGGGAAACTGCTTTTGATGAGCTTCTGAGATTATTCCTCAAAAACATCGAGTGCATAGAACCAGAATTCATAGTTGTTACTAATGCATTTGTAAAAGATCTGTTTATTGAGGAGACTAGTCCGATGCGAAAACTGCTGTCATCGTTTCAAGAAGATATAAATAAAGTCTGTTATTATATTGGAATTGGCAAATTTAAAACGACTCTTTTCTGTGGTGGCATGATTGCAGGTGGCCATAGAATGGACACCGAGAGTAGAAAACGATTAAGTCGAGATGTTCGGCACTTCCTTTCACATACCCCCTTGCTGTTTTAGACTTAATAATTCATACCCCCGCATTTATGCGAGGGCACAAGCTGTTGAATATGTGGGTAAGAAGCCCTATGAGCGTCACCCTGGTCTAACACTCCCTTCCTTCCAGCCTATTGGAGTTTTACCTTATATCCCCTATTGTGAAGCTCCTTTAGAATTGGCAAAGCGAATTCTGTATTCCTAAATGCATGATAACGAGCGATTAACTCAGAATCGTTTTTGGTTGGAATGGAGCGAAGAAAGAAGTCCGAAATCTCCTTGAATTCTTCGGGGTTAGTCTCAAAAATCATTTCATCCAAATATCTGCGGCGCTCGACAGGGACCATCTGATGCGTATTCTCATCCTCAAAGTACTCTGTAAAAAACTCTACCCGTCGATTAAGAAATCCCAAAAGTAGAGCAGCTTTGACACACTCTTCACACTCATCAGATTTCCTGGCCATGTCCAACAACTGTACTTTCGTAAACTTATACCTACACAGTTCTTCTGATGCTAGAATTCCGCCGCAGGAGTCTTCCTGACGGAAAAGATTATCCAGAATGTGATAATCAATCGTTTCGCGTTTTATCTCTAAAGCCATTATCTATCACCTTAACGTCGTCATTAATGATTCCTTTCTAAATGTTAGAATTAAGACTTCTGGTTGTTTGTTTTCCACCATCTCTTATATGACCGCAGATAAGAACGCTCGTTTTTAAGCCTGTGAATACCTTTCTTATCTTTGCATGTTACCAACTTCTGTTCCCAAAGATTTAAACAGTTGTCGATACTCTGTTCGATGTCAACTTGTTTTGTGGTAGCGATGTAGTCCTTAATAATAGTGATCGCCCGAAGATACTGATACGCTGAATTATCTGGATGATTTGCATACAAAAAATCAGTGTACGCATCAACTTTAAGCTTCTCCAATACCTTATCTAAATCAAACGAATCATTCAAACGTGGCCTAAACACATAATCATTATCTTTACCCATGATGTAGCCAATGAATGAAGAATCACGATCCAATGTAGTAATAATGAGGTTCTCAAATATAAAATATTTTTTACACTCATCAATATTCATATTATCAGTTCCCTGATATAGTAGGGATATGTAAATAAGCTTTTTATAAGAGGCCCGGCGATTAAGGAGATGATAACTAACCCTTGAAACCATTTTCTTGGCTACTTGATCTGCACGAGTTGCATCTATTTCGATAATGACCTCATAATCATCATCATCAACATAGACATCAGCTCTATCTCCAATCTGCGAGTAATCGGCATCACCTAATTCTTCAAAGATATGTTTTTCTGTTGAAGGATTTAACATAGAAAAACTCTCTTTTTCTCTTATACATTTACAAAGCATTTCTTGGAAATCTTTTACATAGTCGCTTCTTCTCTGTCCCTTAGGTACACTATCAGGGATTCTTTTTTTATTTTTAGCTTCAGCGATAGCATCAATAATACCATCTTCTAAATCAGTAATTTTCATTTCATCAACAATTTATTAGTTAATAGCATCCTTCAATTTCTCCCATACCTTCACCATCGCGAGGGTGTCTAGTTCGCAGTAGCGGAGCAGGGCTTCGCGGGCTGTGGCGGCTTCGGCGGGCGGCATTTTGGCGATAGAGGGGAAAAGGTTCATGGCGTCGCCGCCGTTCTGGCAGAGGCCGCTGAGGGCATGGTAGTCCAACTGCGGGTCTCCAGGGAATAGGGCTGGCAGGACGCTCTTGATACTGAAGGAGCCGCCCATGGCCGGGACGTAATAATCGCCTGCGCGGAACGGGTCGATGAGGTCCTGGATGTTATCGGCGATGTTGCGAAGGTGGTCCGCCAGGTCCGGGAAGGTGTTGGCCAGTTCCCGCAGGCGGCCGCATTCGAAGGACTTGTTGTAGGCCAGTGTGCAGACATCCATGGGGATATCGCGGCACAGGGACTCGGCAATATCCCTGCGAGGATCCTGACCGCTGACGCCAAGGAATTCCTTGTGAAGAAGCGGGCCGCCTTCGTATTCTATGATGTGCAGCGAGTACTGGAAGGGTATCTGCTGGTACGGCTGTGTCCCAGGGTACTGCGGCACGGCATCCTGCTGCGTCTCGAAGTCCAGGAAGTAAAGCGGGTAGGTCAG
>CADBSO010000017.1 GCA_902797395.1 uncultured Spirochaetales bacterium | reverse complement strand
TAGGCTTTCCGCCCCAAAGCGCGCCTCTCCAGCACCTCTCCGGCTCTGCGGCTCTGTCCTATCAGTCAAACTTTCGGACATAGCCAAGTTCAATGAAGACATGTCATGTTTCAACGATTATTTCCATTAGTGAAGATGCTCTTTTGATGCGGAGGTGCCGAATTCCCGCGCTGTTCATATTGAACGAATTGCATAACCTTAAAAATTTGATTATGTTTGAATATATTATTATAATAAAATATTTGCAGAGGTAAAGATTTGAACAAGGACATCATAATACCAAGCATCAAGTTCTATAATCAGGACATCGTTGATTTATACGATAAGGTATGGGCGCTTATTTCGAGGAATTACGTCTACAACAAGACCAACAAGAACATTCCAAAGGAATATTTGTCATATCCGGGGCAGAAGACATTCAATTATTTCTATTCGGTGCTTACATCGTTTTTCCTGTTGTATAGCTCGGAAAAATACGATCCTGAGCCGATTTTGGATTTCTTTTACTCCAAACAGGAGCCGAACGGCGCGATAAGGTGCGATTACGATATCGAGACCGGCAAAGCAGTTCGGACGAACGAAGGCGACAAGATCGGATTGTCAATACCGCTGTTTCCGTGGGCGGAATACAATTATTTCGTTAAGAACGGAAACAAGAAGAGACTTAAGGAAGTCGCTCCGCATATCATAAAGTTCTACAAATGGGTCAAATCCGAATATATGGACGAGACGGGTCTTTTCCGAACGGAGCAGATGTGCTTTCTTACTGGAAACATAGACAGAAAGGAAACGGCATACCCGGTTGACTTCAATGCCGCAATGGCATTCTATTGTCAGATGACGGCTTTGATTTGCGAGAAATTGAAGGATAAGGAAACAAAGCTGTTTTTCCGCAAGCAGTATTATGCGTTGAAATCCAGAATAAACAGGATGATGTGGCACAACGACTTCTATTATGATTTGGATGCATCTGCCAATCCGGTGCCGATCGAGATGCTCAGCTCGTATTTTACCCTGCTTGCCAAGATTCCCGATGAGGAGAAGACGAACATCCTTTTGGGGCACCTTAAGGACCCCAAGATGTTTGGAACGGACAATCCGTTTCCGACGATTCCTGTTCGCCATAAGAGGTTTTCAAAGGATGGCAACGGGTTTTACGGAGGAGTCTCTTCAGCTTTGACATTCATAACTGTAAAGGCGATAGAATCCGCAGGGGATTTCTCATTTGCCAAGGAAACATCCCTGAAGCATGCATTCTGCATGATAGAGAGTCAGCTTTTGGTCGATAAGAAGATTCCTGCTTGTCTCTGGGAAGTCTATAAGCCGAATTCCGAAGGCCCATCGCTTTATTTCACGAATGCGAAAAGAACTTCGTACGACCTGCCGCGACAGGATTTCCTTCCGGCTGTTGGTGTGATTGTGATAACGCTATTCATTGAAAATGTCATCGGTTTTGCCGTGGATATGTTCCTCAAGACGGTCACATGGACTCTTGAGAGCTATGATCAGGTTGGAATAGAAAACTATTATCTTAAGAAGAACTACATCAGCATGGAATGCACCAGGGCGAACGAGAGATGGGAAATAAGGCTGAACAGTGACAAGCTTTACTATTTGAAAGTGCGCATTTTAAGCGAAAATGTGGAAAAGGAGCTTTCCATACCTGCGGGAAGGTGCTCATTGCTTCCTGAGAAATTCTGATTAAGCTAGGACGGATTATCATTATGGCCGGAAAAAGCATTTTAAACAGAAAATTCAACAACGACAGATACATGAGAATATCACCGCTGATAGTTCTTGCGAATGTGTTGTTCTATGTCGTTTATTTCATCCTGAGGTCACCAAGATTTGCGGATTCGTCATATTGGATGGATTTGGAGAGATTGGTGATTTTTCAGCCGGATCTTGTCGCGACCGGGCAGAACATATGGACGTTTCTAACGTTTCCTTTCTTTTCAAACAGGTTTTTCCCGCTTCTGTTCGAGTCGCTGATCATATTGATTTTCGGAACCAGATATGAGATGGAAGTCGGTTCCAAGGAATTCATGCTGCTGTATTTCTCATCATCGTTTTTTGCAGCGATAGTATCCTTTGCGGTTTATATCATCAGCGGCTATGAATTGGTGTTCTACGGAGCAGGGGCATCCATTTACGCTTTGATACTCGCTCTTTCCGTCTTGCATAGATACGAAAGCGTTCTGCTGTTTTTCATCCTTCGGGTCAAGATGCCTATGGTTGTGATCGTATTTTTGCTTTTGGACGCATTGTATCTTTATCTCGGTTACAATTACATTGGCGAAGCGATTCTGAATTTTCTCGGATTCGCTTACGCGCTGGCATATGTGGGGTTGAGAATCAGGATAAGCCTGAGGCAGTTTTTTGAAAACCTCATTTGATCATGGGCAGACGAAATCCTAGTCGGATACGCAAGAACATAATCAAGTTTCTGAGCAGCGAAAAAAGAAGACAACGCAGACGCAAGGTTTTAAGGATCGTCATTCCTGTGCTTGCGTTTGCGTTTGCACTGTGCGCATGCGTGATGATCAGACGCAGAACAATAATTGAAAGCACAAGGGTGCTGGTCATCACTGATGAGATATTCTACGATTCCGCATTCAAATATCAGGAAAAACCAATCAGAGATGAATTGAGGGAACAGGGGTATGATTTGCAGGTTAGCAAATTCAGAATCTCTGATTTGGCAAACAAAACCAGGACGGATATCAATGGCACCTTTGAAAGAGTGTTCAATGAGAAGCCTACAAGATTAGTGCTTATGTCTCCCATATTCACTGCATTCTATGATACGATAAGCTTTAAGTCATACGATTACGACAAGGTTGTTTCCAAGCCTATAATGATAGGGATGGGATCGATTCTTTCAACATCAAAATTCGACAGGATCTATAGATTGGAAGATGAGATCATGTTCCGCGACCCCAAACCTTTCGAAGCGCTTGCTGATAAGAAAACGCTTCTTTATTATTCCGGAAATATCGGCTCGGAAGCGATGAGGATAAACACGTTCCTCGAAAGCGACACGCATTACGACATGAACAAAGGAAAAGGGCAGATGAGAGAGCAGCTTGATGAGCCCGGAGTGTTTTTGCTTTCGTATCGGCTGCCTGATGATATCAATTTGAATGAAATCGATATGGGCAAGCTCGTTGTTCCGTACTTCCTTGGTTTGTTTTTCAGAAATCATAAAGGCTATTATATTCTGCATCCGGATTTCAAAAAGATGATATTCGATTCGATGAACGAACGCAACAGCCCTGAGTTCCAAAAAATCGATAGTCTTTCCGCTTCCTATTCGGTTAGTTTGACATAAGAGCGTTTCCAAAGCCTTCGAAGTCTGAATTTGCCATCAAACATAGTTGAAAAGAGTTTTTCTCGGAAACTTTTCCTTTGTGCTTGGCTCTTTTGAAGCCATATGAAAAATGCCCGGGAAACCACATCGCATAAGCGGTTTCCCGGGCACAATCAAAAAAACATTGTGAAGCTAGATCCAAACTTTTAAAAGCGGCATCAAATCACTACCATGAATCCGATGTTGTTATAATCCGAATAGGGGACTATTGCGGTATTCGTATAATAGAGGATCAATCCTATCGGACTCGAGAACAGCCTATAGAACTCGAACATGACCATTGGCCTTATTACCATTCCGTTATAGCCTATATGCGTATCCGAGGAAATTGTTGAGTTGAACTGGATGATCTGCATGTAGTACCCCAAATCCGCGCCTAATTTTATGGATACGGGTCCGAAACGGAACATCGGGAACATGAGGTTCGCACCAAAATCAGCTTCAATTTCCATTCCGCCAAGCATTCCGGATGTGCTTCCAAGAGGCGCAGGGAGATATTCCCCATGAGCGTATATTCCTGTAGTGAAATCATCTGATACGTTGAAATTGAACCCCAGATGTCCGGCTATCCCAAAGCTGGTGCCTCTGGAAACGCTTAAACCTCCTGCGAGATACCACTCGAAAACAGGTGTCGTTCTTTTGAGTTTTGGCTTTTTGGAGGCATCACGGATTAAAGTGATCATACGGCCATTGGATAGCGATAGGGTTATCGGCTGGCTCAGTTCGGTGCTTTCATACATTATTATGGATTCCCTGAACATTTCATCCGGCAATGTAAAAGATGGTGTGGAAACGGATGCGGATCCTTCTTTGCCATCAGCATCTGTTTTGCCCGATACAAAAAACATTTCGCCCAGGTCATCAAACGCATCGTCTGCCAGAGATTCTTCAACAGGCTCTGCTTCAGCTGTTTCAGCTACCGCATTGGCTTGCAAGTCGATTTCCGATTCGGCTTTTGCTTCAGGCTCCGTTTCGGTTTCCGGCATGATTTCCAATCCGATAGCATCAGCTTCCGCATAAGGTTCCGACTTGATTTCCGCTATGATCTCCAAGTCATTAGAACTCATGTCTGAAATATCATCATCAGAACCAGCTTGAATTCCTTGGGCTTCCTGAGCATCTTGAACGCTCTGAATGTTCTGAGTTTCCTGAACATCAGGTTTCTCTTGAATTCCTTGGGCTTCCTGAGCATTTGAGATTTCTTGTGTGCTTTGAGCTTCTCGAACCATCTCATTTGCTTTCGCTTCAACAATTACAGGTTCTTCGATGAATTCAAAACCATAAGACTCGTCGAAACCATCATCAAAGCTTATCTCATATTCCGGATGGCTATCGTCTTTTGATGCAAGCGCTTGTGCGATTTCCTCTTCGGTTTTAGGCTCCGAAGCGACTGTTGCAGAAAGAAAAACAGGGGGCGCAGGCAGGAGAAAATGAACTACGGGAACGACTTGCGTAATCATCTCATCATTGCTTCCGATATCATTTGAAAAGCTATCAATATCATCTGAAGAATCCAGGTTTATTTCATATGAATCCTCTGCGAAAGCCTTAGCCGCAAATAGCAGTATAACGAGCGCAAGATACAATATCTTTTTCGAATAGGGGAATTTGCTCATGCTGTCATTCTCCGATTTTTCCCGCAGCCGATTCGATGATCCGTCCGGTTTCTTCCGTTTCAGGTTCTGCCTCTTCGGCTGCTGGCTCCTCTTCGGGCATGATATAGATATCTTCGGTTCCGCCATATTCCAGCTCATACTTTTTTCTTACATCCGTATTGTTGAGATTGAGTCTGACCAAACCATTCTCCGCATTCATTTCCACTTCGAAAAGATAGTTCTCAACACCATTAACTGCCGCTTCATTTGGAGTGAATGAAATGCTGCCTGTACATTTTTCATAATTCAACGAATAGTACGAGTAAGCATACTTTCCTTCTGTTACGATAGTGTAGGAGTTATTTTGATTGGTTTCCGTTTTCTTGTAATTTCCCTTGTTATCGATATCAAACACAGCGGTTACTATGTTCGAATCCTCTACGGTCTTATCATATGCGATCCATCTGCCTCTGAAGAAGCAGGGAAGCTCATGAGTAAACATATTGCATGATAATGCGGCGGAGATAGAGGCTGCAGCCAAAATTCCGCCGGCTATGCGAGCGAATCTTTTCATAGAATTTCCTCGAATCAATTTGCGATCTTATAGCTTAATGGAGACACCCTGTCCGCAAAATTGAATTGTGTGCCGTCCGTTTTCCTGTATGGAACAGTTACTGTGTATTTTCCCGCAAGAACTTTCGATTTGGTTTCGATGCCATTAGCATCTATTATCCCAAGTCCCCAAATGCTGCCTATGTAATGCTTTTGTCCGTTTGTAGGTGTGTAGTCACCATCTCCAGAGAGACCTACGGTAAAGGAAACGTTCTGAGGTTCTGTTATATTGAGACCATATTGGGATTTCTCACCGGAAGTGAGCATATGCATATGCGCGCATTCGCCGAATCCGGGGTGGTAGGTGAAAGTGACTTTTCCAGCGAGTCCTGACATTTCTGCGTTGTAATCAAGACGCGCTTTGATGAAGCTGTCGCTTACGCTTGCACTACCAAGAGATCCGGTCCCTTCCTGTCTTATATACCCCCAAATCGAGCCTTTTGACGCTCCATAGGCGTAATCGGGATGCTCATCCTGGAATTGGAACGGTTTGGCTATATGCCTTTCGTACTCGCTGCAGAACTGCGCTGCAGATATCGCAGCGAAACATCCGTTTATTTGAACCCCTCCAGCGTTTCTCCCGAGTTTATCCTCAGCCGTCAGGACATAATCATATTTTTTTCCTACTTCAGCGAATTTGTCTTGAATCTGCAGTTTTGAAGATTCCAGGAATTCGCGTCCATCTGATCTTCTAAGCCTATATTGGTATGTGCCGTTTGATTTCTTCCAGCCTATTATGATAGGGTAGGTTCCGATCTCATGGCATTTGGTGCCATTCTGATATTTTCCGCCCGTACACTTTCCGGAACATTGCGACGCAGCCACAGAGATTATCTTATTCTCGCTGTTTGTCAGCACTATGTTCTTCCCGTCCGTCTCGACAACCGGCTTTTCAGGTATTCCGGTAACACTAGTTGTCACGGCAGAAGCGTAATTTCCCGATACCTCGTTTTTCACCTTAACAGAAACACTCCTGACTTCATCATCAGTTTCAGCAAGAGGATTGATGTTGTAGAACGGCAATGCCTGCCCCTTCCTGTATATCGCAGGAGGATTTTCGGTTCCGTTCTTGAGCGTGCTGGTAATTTCAAGAACAAGATCTTCGGATTCATCGAATCCAATAGGGGAACCGACATCAAGCTGATACCCGAAGCTGCCGCCCGTAGTAACAGGCTTCAAGTCGACTGATTTGGCAGGGGAGAGCATATATGAAGGAATGCGGAATGCTTTGCCGATTCCCTCTGTATTATACGGAACTATGTTATATGTGTAAAGGACGTTCGGACTTGTCGCATCATCGATAAAATACAAATCACCGCTAGCATTCTCCTGAAGCGGTCCGTCCTCAAGAGTGTCTATTATCAATTGCTCAGCTCCGCCGGCAAAGCTCTTGTAGATCTGGTAATAGGCGGTTCCTCCTGAGCTTACGGATTTTTCGAAGGAAATCATTATTCCGTCAGTATCCATGCCTTTCCTGTTTTCGGCCAATTTAACGCTTGTCGGAGCTCCTGGAACTATCGTATATCCGACTCTGGCTTCTGACAATTCGGAAAGCGTCTTATCCGATGACGAAGCCCTAACGGCAAAATACAGGTTCTTACCGCCTTCGCTGGAATTTATCTTATATTCCCATTCGGCTTTTTCCAAATCCGTAAAATCGTTTATCGTTGCAATAGGATTCAAATTGTTGAGATCATTGTTGTTTTCCGATTTGTATATAAGGTATTGTGACGTTCCCGGAGTTTGCGCGAATTTGATTTTTATTTTCGCTTCATCTTCACCCTTGCTAACCTCCAAATCGGCAGGAGGGGTAAGGAAGGCGCCATAAACTATATTGCTGTCTTCAGTGGTTTCGTCCATAACAACTGATGTGGCCGAAACCTTATAGGCATAAAATGTGTTCTTATCCGTAGATGCCACTGCCTTGTCATCGAAACCGGGGGTAAAGCAAACGCCGACTTCCTTGAACTCGGCGTTCGCTATTATATCGCTATCCAAAGAGGGGCGTCGCGTCGTATTGAGCTTCGCCCTTTTGACCGTATAAAATGTGGCCCCCGGCTTTTCGTCCCATGTGATGCGGATCTTGTCGGTATATTTTCCTTCGGATCCGCGAAGGTTTGAGACGATGAGGTTGCTGTTGAAAAGGTTTTCACCTTTATTCGTCCCATTAGAAGGGGATGCCTGCATTTCCTTGCCATTGAATATTTGCAAGTTGCAGGCAACAACCGTCAAAAAAAGAATATGCAGCATTGAAATGACAATGCTGCGATAAAGTGCATTAAGCTTTGACATAAATTATAATATTTTTCTCAAATCCGAATTCAGGTCGCTTTTATTCACGTTGGTTGTTTTGCCTTTGTATGTGACAGAGTAGCTTCCTGTTGTAGTATCACTTACTTTTATTTTGCCAAAAGTCACATTTGCCGTACCATAATCTCCAGGAAGAGTTATATCAATCTTTCCGCCAGATGCATCATTCACTCTATCCCAACCCAAATACTCAAGCACATCATTACCCAAATATCCAGCTCCACCTTCATCAGAAACACCAACTTTTATCGATTGCGTTGTTGTAAATGAGCAGTTGGTGTTAGGATCGATGTATCCGGAAAAAGCAACATACCCTTTGGATGTTCTGCTCGGATTATTGCTTCCTCCAAGCTCGGACCGAGCTTCAATTCCTTCGGCAGTGTATGTTTTCTGCTGGTTGAACCATCCTTGTGGCCACCAATCCCCGCCAAAACTGCTGTTTATCGTAGGAATAACATTGATGAGCATGGAGTGCAGCAACTCCACAATTTCAACAGGAAGCAATGTCTTGGGTTTGACGTTAACTGTCCTGGGGGATGAGACCTGTCCGTTATTGATTGCCATCACGGAAATATTTTGAGAATAGGACTGCAATACGTTTTTAAGCTTGGATCTTTTCGTAGTAATGACTATATTTCCCCTGTCGTTAAAGGAAATCGTCGTATTCGAATTGGCCGGAGCTTTCCAACTTCCATCATCATTTTTCTCAAAATCCTGATTATACCCATCCATATTGAGCCTCAATCCGGTGTAAAGATACGGAACTGTAACATCAATAGTGTAATATTCCGTAACGGATTCATCAGCCAAAACGGTTTCCGGTGGAGAAAGAAGGAACCCCATGCAACTATTTTCGTTGTTCTCATTCTTTACGAAGAAGCTCTGAGGCAAGCTATGCTTCAAATCCTGATTGATAGATGCTACGCTATATTCGTATTTCTTATTTACGGATGCGCTAGGATCTTTGTAAATACAACCTTCGCTATGCATTACACTGCCTACCATAGTCCACTGAGTAAGCCCAAGTTCTCTTCTGTAGACATAGTACCCTTTGGCATCTTCAACCGGATCCCATTCAATTCTGATTTCCTCCGCATAATCACCCTTTGTAGCGCGGATGTTCTTAGGCGGCATTATCCAAGAGCCCCTGACCTTACTGAGTATGTTTTTATCAACACTCGTACCTGCCGGCATCACAGGAGTGACCAAAAACCAGAATTCATGATTCAGCGGATATCCTTCATCAAAAAGATCCTCATTCACATCCGAAGCGTTGAACACAAATTCTCTGTCCGATTTTTTGCCGCGATAGTGCGTCACGCATGTCTGCAAGGCTTCATCGGCATACACATCAACATCATATCTTGTGACATTTGGCACTTCCGACCATGAAACCACGATTTTATCATTGTACTTGCTCTGCGTTGCAGCTACATTGAAATTGTAGAGTCCGAACAGACTTCCGGTACATTCCGCATACTCTTTGGTGCAGTTGCCATTCGAATCCTTTGCATATATTCTGAATGAGTATTTTCTACCGGCGTTAGGAGTTCCCACATCCTTCTTAAATGTGGCAACACCCATTTCAGCATCAATTTCAATCAAATCACCTTCCGCTTTGTGATACGTATCATTTGCATCATCCGCCAACTTATAGTACACATCGTATCCTGCCGCTTGATGAACAGTGGAGAAGGTGATTATGATTCCATCAGACTTCAAACCATTTTCGGCTTCGGCTTCAACGGGGTATGCAAGAGTGCGAACACCATCGGAGCTTATCATTGTACTAAGGCCATTATATGTCGAGCCATCTTGTTCAATCACCGCTTTGATCTGGTAGAAATACTCTCTGTTATCAATCTCACTTGCATTTTCAATATCGCTGAAATCATCAACGATTTTGCAATCGGCAGCGATAAGCTCAGTCAGCTTCATGGTTTTGATAGGGGTATCAGCTATGCTCTGAGGACTGAAACCTCTTCTGACATAGATCACAATCTTGTCTTTCTCGATGCCGCGACCATCCTTAGTCAACTCGTTGTCTTTTATGGCTGAAATTATCATTTCAACCCTTCCGGCATTCGCGCTCGTATCAGAGAATGTGGCACCCGTAAGAAGATCGATAGGATCATTTGCTGGCCAGGTCACATCGCGTGGAGTATATTTCTCTGCTGAAGCGTTTCCGCCTTTTTTCAATTTGATTCCGTAATAATACGTATGTCGCGTATTCAAATCATCGCTCTTCTTGATGCTGAAATCATCTTTGAACGCAATTACTGCGGAATTGCCGTCAGCATCACCATCGTCTTCCGCAACGGCTTCAACAGGGACATCTTCCGCAACCTTTTCGGTTGTGCCATCCTCCGCATTGATTCTGCTTATCTCAGCTGTCATGCCATCAACAAGAAATGGCACATAAGCTTTCACACTAGAGGAATAATTAGGTTCAGACCTATTCTCCTTGGCGATCTTCAAATAAAGCTTGACCGGCTCCTGCAGACACATCGCACCTTCCACCATATGAGAATCCTCGCACTTGTAGAATACCTCCGAAAGGTTTCCGGTCTTTTCCTTTCTAACAACATAATTCGGAGTTATGCGATAGTCGTATTTCTTGTTTGCGACAATCTTGTGATCCGTGAACTCCATGGTTCCGTCATCGTTCTTCGTGATCTTTCCGCTGTTGTCTCCGTTTTTCTCGCTTATTATAGTTTCCCATTCATTTGCGCCAGACGGCGATTTTTCAATGGTATAAACCTGCGAAACCCTTTCACCTTCCTCTTCGCCTTCGGCGAGTATTCCGTTGTTGATAGGGGAGGGAGTGAATTTCACTTTAATCGATCCGTTCATCGTATCGTCAAAAGACGAGCTGACAATAGGCTGCGGATACATATCCACAGGGTTGTCAATCGTAGCTTCCGGCGGAACGGTTTCAACAGAAGTGAGCGAACCATCATGATTTTCAACAAACATATCGAATG
>CADBSO010000016.1 GCA_902797395.1 uncultured Spirochaetales bacterium | reverse complement strand
TCATAATGCATGCCGCTGGCGCTCCTGCAGAAGAAGTCCTGCATGAGCCTGCCCAAAGCGGTGCCGCCATCGCGGCACGCGCCGTTGACGTAGATTATGTGGTCGCCGTCGCCGAAACCGCTTCCGGTCTCCCGAACCGTCCTATCGACATGATATATCGGCAAACCGCCATTCAGCACATCGGTTTCCGTTATGAAGATCACATACTTCTCACGCAGATCGCCGTAATCAGCACCTGCGGTCAGCATGTTGGCATCCAGAAGGCTCGAATAATATCTCGCCCTCAGCGGGTCCGCGCCGGAGTCCGCCCTCTGCACCTCTATGTCATAGACAGTTCCGGCGCTGTCGGTCGCAACCACGTCCAGGACGGCGCGCCTGCCGGTGGAGGAGAACAGCTCCTCCTGCGTCCTGACGGACTCGACATGCAAATCGGGCTTCTCCAGAATGACCCTCAGCACGCATTGAGCGCTTTCCGGGTCGTCCTTGAAGAACACCGACATGTACAGGTCGTCCATGAGGCAGTAGTCGGCGAACTTCCGCCTGAACTCCTCGTCGATGACAATACCAGACGCCGATTCCGGCTTCGCCCTTCCTTCGCTCTTTCTCATAATATATCCACTTCCCCTCCATTTTTCAAACGAACGCATCAAGAGCCCGATGCGCTATCTGAAAGCTCGCCATATATATGAGAGAAAATGCGGATTTGTCACATGGAATCAAATAAACTCGATTGGCAAAGCTATCAAATCATCTGACAGGATAAGCTTTCTGTCACATTGGCAAAGAATCGTACCACGGCCTATGTTCTTGTCCGTGAATTTTGAAAGAACGGGAAAATGCTTGGCGTCGCCCAAAACAGGCTTTGTGCTTCTCTTGATTTCAACCGGGTAGAAAACATTATTGTAAAGAATCAGCAAATCTATCTCCCTGCCTTCCTTGTCCCTATAGAAAGAAAGATTATCTGTCTCCGTGCCGGAATTCAAAAAAGACTTGAATACTTCGCTTACCACAAAATTCTCGAAAAACTTGCCGCTATCAGCCCCGAAACAAGCGTTTCGCACGGAATTCCAGCCAATAAGATAACACACCAAACCGGTATCCATAAAATACACTTTAGGAGACTTTATAAGCCTTTTCGACAAATTGCTTTCAAACGGATAGAGCAATCTGATTATCCCAATGTGCTGCAGAACGCCTATCCATTCCTTGACTGTATTCACACTGACTTGAATGTCGTTTGCAATGCTTGACATATTCAATACTGTGGAAACCTGACTCGCCAATATGCGCAGGAATTTCAAAAACATCCTTTGGCTTTTCACATCCAATATCTCGCTCACATCACGCGAAATGTAGGTGTTGAGATAGGAACGATAGAAAATTTCCCTGTTCAGCGATTGATTATTCCACAAAGCCGGCATCGCCCCGCGAAAAATAACACCCCAAATGTCATCATACGAATTTACGCTTTCCTGACGCTTATTGATATAATCCTCATCAGGTACGAATGGAAGGCCAAAACCAACACGTTTGATTTCACGCAAAGAAAGAGAAGTCATCTCCACCGTGCAAGCCCTTCCCGCAAGACTTTCACGCACCGCCGACGAAAGCTTCAAAAGTTGAGAACCGGATATGCAGAAGCGTCCCATCTCATCAGTCGAATCGGCAACAAGCTTTATCTGGCGAAGCAATTCAGGGGCATATTGGACCTCATCAATAAACAAAGGCAATTTATGATTTTTCACAAATAGCGCTCTGTCCTCGACTGCCATTTCAAGTTCCTTTTCATCATCAAGTGTGACCTTGTCCCAAGAGTCGGAAAGCAGAGCATTAAGCATCGTGCTCTTGCCAACCTGCCTTGAGCCATACACCTCCACTACCTTGAATTGCTTCAAGGCCTCTTTCACATAATCTTCTATCGCTCTTTTTATGTACATCTCAAGTCAGCCCCAAGCTCTCCAAGCCACAACACAAATATAAAATTTTTCGACTAATTTGCAATACAACTGCAAATCGGTCAATATTTCAGAAAATAAGAGCAAGCGCTTAGGAGAATAACCAGAAGCCGATTCGGAAACGCATTTTGCCTAAAATCTCTTCTATAAAATAAATCGAATACAAAGGGATGTTCACCAGTCAACCATCGTGTCTGAAATCCGAAAGCGATGTCCTGACCGAAATGGGATTCGCATATTTTGCATGAAATGAATTCAGACTTTTCGCCTGCAGGTTTTCAGCGGATTTCACCTCTATCGGTATGACCAAATCTTTGTGCTGAATCATAAAATCAATTTCCCCATTGGAATTTGCGGAAGAATAAGGCTATGTCCGAAAGTTTGACTGATAGGACAGAGCCGCGGAGCCGGAGAGGTGCTGGAGAGGCACGCTTTGGGGCGAAGAGCCTAATGCAGGATAAGGCTTCGTGCCTATCCAAATGGCTTTGCGACCCAAAGCGCGCATATGCGGCGCATATCCAAGAATAATAAAACGGCTTGAGGCTTGTACATGAATACAGCTGCTGAATCACATACTGCTCCGTTATCGCGCCTTTGGATTCCTGAAAAAAGCCGCAGTATCCAATATGCTCATTGCATTCGTATTCTCCAACGCGCACAACAGCCCGACATCATTCATGTATATCTTAAGGGCACTTCTAAAAACCTCAAAGTCCGAACCTGCCAGACGCCTTTCCAGCCATAAAACCGGCAAAAGCCTCAAAATACAATAGTATTCCTTTGTTTTTTGCGTTTTTCTGCCTCGGAAATCCGCAGGCATTTTCAAACAGCAGGTTTTTAGATGCGCCCTTAAATGAATCCAGTTCCTCATAAGCCTTGAGAGGATATCCGGCTTTCGATAGATTATGCGCCAGATGGAACAGACCGCAATCGGAAAGCCATTGTTATGCGGTATTCCTGGAACACCGCTTGCCGAACTCCTCCATCGCCCATGTTTTTCCGACTTGCCTTGCCCCTCTCGGAACAAGTGGCTTACAATGCGGCGAAACCTTCCATTCCTTGAGCCTGTCAATGATCTGCCGTTCCATATGTCGGAATTATACATTTTTCAGGTGGACTTTTGGTTTTTAATGCTTGCAAACATATCCCAAATAGGTATTTTTAAACTCTAAGCCTAGTCTATTTCGCTTTCTCGTCTACCAACAGGGCAAAATTTTATATAAATTCCATATCGCAGTCGCATGGCTTTATTTCGTTTATGCAAAACTCACATGTATGAAAAATTTTAATCATCAAAAAGACCTTTAAAACAAACAATAATGCCCGATGCAATTACAAACAATCCGTATAAATACATAGGATCACCACGTCCAAAAGCCGATATTGAAGTAACAACTCCAAGAAATATACACAGAATCAATCCAATAAGTGAAAAAAAACGCTTCATACACCCTGTTAGTTTAAACACCCTTTGCAGGCGTATCCAATAACTAAAAATATTGCTATAATTACAACAACAAGTACTGTAGGACCACCTCCACCACTTCCCCTAGAAGGCGGAGGATCAGGTATCTCTTCAAAATAACCAATCCAACCCATTTTTAATTCCCCCTCTTGCCAAAACGCTTAAATCCATTCACCTGACTATCACCTCATAAAAAGGCACATCAGAACCCAAATGGAAATATTCCTGGCCGCTTTTGCCATTTTCAAAAGTTTTATCACCATTGCCGACTATTTCGCACTCAGAAATCGCTGTTCGGATTCTATTTTTTATTTCTGCGTCCTCAGTTTTCCACGCATAAAACACACCTCTTTCGATGCCTATTTTTCTAACTGATAAGCGCATCACGAACTTGTCGCCACCATTGAAATCCGATTCGACAAAGAACAACTTTGAATTGCCAAATTCATCTGCGTATGTTTTCCCCTGCCTCAAATCGCAGTCATATTCAAGAAAATCTGCATTATGGTTTATCAATTCGAGATCTTCCGTATTTGACCACTGGCCATTTGCATATTCGCTGCCACCCATCTTGCAATTGCACACTATCCTCAATACAAAACCCACCTTCTTAGATCTCCTCTCCGTTTGCGTATTCGCGTACGTGCAACTCATAGAACATCCGAGCGACTTCTGGTCATACCCGGCAAGCGAAAGCCTTTGCAGATATTTCCCCTGACATTCGTCAACCTCACCCTGCCACCCGGTTGCGACCATCGAGAAAACCCTTTGCCTAAGCCTGAACACGCCTCTTTCCAATTCGGCAATGTCCTTGTCATCTTTCAGCAAACCGCTGTCATCCCTGACAAAACCTTTGTTGTCAGTTATTATCTTCAATGCCACACCATGCGGCTTTGACATTTCTCTCAAAGTTTCCAACGCCCTGGAGACATTCCAATGCCTTGATAAGCCAAACAGTGCAAACGAACCATGCTGTGCCTTGACCCTATCGTTGGTTTCTGGAGGCAAAACGAAAACGCCATCGAGCATGTCTATAGGAGTGATATCCATTGTGACATCAGGACTATACCGTTTGACCATCGAATGGAGTTTCCCCATAGGCTTGGAAACATACCTGCCACGCAGCGAAAGCATTGCTTCAAAATTTCCTTTCATTACATATCCCGACAAATCAGAACCATCCCATGACTGATTATCATTGTTGATAGAAAAAGAATCATACAAATAAGAACCATCTGCTTCCCTTGCCCTAAAAACATTTGCAGTGAAATCAGCCTCATGCCCGCCAACTTCTTTCACCGCAAACTTCCCATTCTCAAAACCGATGCGCAAGCACATTAACACATGGTCTGGATTATCATAGAAACCGATGTAATTCGTTGTTATCTTTTCTTTCAAGTCAATGCAAAAAGCAGGGAAATTATCGGTTTCAAAGAAAATTCTGAACTCATTCCTAACTTCAATGCTATTAAGCCTATTCACAAGCGCTTTGCAAACATCGCCATCAACGCTATTATCGGCGCTAGAATCCTTGTCGCTATCACCAGGGCTTTTCACCCTATTTGGTGCACAATCCACCGCCGAAATGAATTCCAACACCGCAAAACGGAAAAACCTCTTGTATTGAGTTCGATATTCGTCTTCATAGCCTCCAAGGTCAATCTTATCAGCAACAGCTTGAATGCCCAGATCCCTCAAAGCATCGTCGAACAACTGCTTTTGCTCTTCGACCGTAAGCCTGGGGATTGATGACAAATATGCCACCCTGTCAGAATAGAAATCCGCCAATTCATCCTTCAAAACCGGCACAGCAACCACCTTGGGCAAGTCATCAGGCTTCAATTTCGGGAACTTGTCATCCAAACTGCTCAAAGCAAAAAACGAGGCGATCAACGGAACGGATGTGAAGTCCATAAGCCTTGTCGGCACTCCGTAGTGCTGCATCTTACAGAGGATCTCCAGATCCGTCAGGCCCTTGAACTCCTTGTCAAAATGCGTCCTCAAAACCTCAGTGAAAATCGAATGCTCGTCGCCAACGCCACCCCTGAAAACATAGGGCGTCATTCGATAGCTCTTCCTATGAAATCCCCTTGACAGCCACATCGCAGGATTCTCAAAACCAGCATAAGAATGTTGGGTTTCAACTTCCTCTAAAAACACCT
>CADBSO010000015.1 GCA_902797395.1 uncultured Spirochaetales bacterium | reverse complement strand
GGCCTTCCTCATCGTTGCGGATGAACTCCACCTTGTTATCGCCTTCCGGAACAAGCGAATACGTCTTGTTCATGATGAATTGCGTCACGCTGCATCTCTTTATCATCATGATTCCCGTAGCCTTGTTCCTGAAAATGATTGTGAATACATTGCTTTTAAGGACATCCTTATCAGCCGGAAGCACATAAGCCACATTCTTTCCGGCGAAATACTTGTCCTGAGCCTGCGTGACATGATACGACCCGTCCTTAAGCACTATGAGTATCTTGCTCGCCTCACCGACCATGAACAAATCCTCGCCGGTTTTCAAAGCATAGCCTATATAGCCTCCCTGCTTATCGTATTTCAGCTGAAGATCGTTCTTGACAACATCCTTGGCCGTAATGACCGAAAATGACGTTATCTCGCTCTTGCGGGCTGTATCCATGCTTTTCGGAATAAGCTTGCCAAGCCTGTCGAGCGTAGACTTCGCATATCTCTTCAAATGGGACATGTTGCCGTCGTTATCAGCGATAAGCCTGTTTATCTCCTCTATATCCTTCTTGTTCTTCTCGATGTCAAAAAGAGATATCCTTCTTATCGGAAGCTTCAGAAGATGCTCTATATCCTTCTCATCAAGCTCCTTGACAAACTCGTCCTTGAACTTCATCAGCCCGGATCTGACTTCAGCGAAGATCTCCTCTTCCGTCTTAAGCTTCTCAATCCTCTTGTAGATCCTCTCCTCGATGAATATCCTTTCAAGCGTTCTCAGTTGGAGCTTATCCATCAGATGACCCTTCTCCACCTCGAGCTCGCGCCTCAGAATATCCTGCAAATAGGAAGCGTGAAACCTTATTATCTCACTAACCCCCATCACAACCGGATGCTTGTTCACTATTATCATAGGGGATAGGTCCTTCACCTTCTTCTCGGCGTCCGTGAATGCGAAGAGGCTTTCCATCTCGCTGTCAAGATCAAAATCACCCTTGGCGACCTCAATCTCAATGCTTACCTTATCCGTAGTGTAATCGGTTATCGATGAGATATGCAGCCGGCCCTTCTTGGCAGCATCATCTATGTTGTCGATCAGCGATTCGGTAGTCACGCCATAAGGTATTTCCTTTATTATGAGCTTTCTGTTCTTCTCATCCTTGATGATTTTGGAGCGAATCGAAACAGCGCCCCGGCCGTCATCGTATTCGGAAACATCCAACAATCCGCCAGTAGGCAAATCGGGAAATATCTGAAAATCCTTCCCATCTATCGCCTGCTTCATGCAATCAATCACTTCCAGCGGATTATGAGGGAATATCTTGCATGTCATTCCAGGAGCGATCCCGAGAACACCCTGAAGCAAAACGACAGGCAATTTTGCCGGGAACACAACCGGTTCCTTGTATCTGCTATCATAAGTCGGAACATATGTCATTATCTCCGGCGAATAGAGAACCTCTTTGGCAAAAGGAAGTATGCGGCATTCTATATACCTGGCGGCAGCGGCCTTGGTTCCCGTCAGAAGGTTTCCGAAATTTCCTCCGCGTTCTATGAAGTAATTGGCATTGGCCAAAGTCACCAAGGCCTCATATATCGAAGCATCGCCATGAGGGTGATACTTCATAGTCTGACCAACCACATTGGCAACCTTATGCATCGTCCCGTTGTCGAGATCTATGAGCGTCTGAATTATCCTTCTCTGAACGGGCTTGAACCCATCCTCTATATAAGGTATGGCCCTATCCTTCACAACATATGACGTGTATTCAAGGTAATATTTTCTGAAAAGCTCCTCTATTGTCTGCATCATCTTTCCACCTCCGACGGCATATTGTCAATCCGATTCGAGTCCGCAGAATCATTCTCGATTCCGGAATCCACTACCACATCGACTTTATCAGTGATTCCCGGATTTCTGATCGCATGGGCCAATCCCCCAATAAGCAGCGGAAAATAATACGTGACTATTCTGTTCAGAAGCATCATAAAGTTCATGGCGGATTCGGAGCCTATGATCGGAAGCATGAATGCGTAATACGAAACCTCGAATATTCCAAATCCGCCCGGAATCGCAATCTGATTCGATATTATGAGGGCAATGGAATTCGCCGCTATTATATGAACAAGAGCCCCCCTCACGTCAACTCCAAGGGACAGGGCGATGAAATAATGAACGGAATACAGAATAGCCTTATCCAGCACGAGAATCGCCACGCTCCTCACCCATTCGAAAAGAGTGAAATCCAATGACTTCATATTGTTCTTCAGCTTCGTGACCTGATCGGAGGTCTTAGCCATCATCCTCTCTTTCCTTTCCCTGCCGATGATATGCATTTTGAAAAGAAGCCCTATGAGAAATCCGGCAACCGCTATTATCCAATTGTCCTTCCTGGGAACGAGCATATACACCGCCATTATCAACACGCTCGTCATCAAGGCGAGAGCATACACCAGCCACATTCCCACGCTCATCTTAGCTGCGAAAAACCCGAAATCGGCGAAAACGAAAATCAGGGAGCATACGATATACGACATGACCGTGCAGGTCTGTTGCAGAAGTATTATCGAAGCTCCCTTGGAAATCGGAATGCCCTGCTTCGACATGCTGTTGACCTGAATGATAGGACCAAAAGCGAATGTTCCGGGCGTGAGCATCTCGTAAAAAGAAGCCTTGCGCGTGTTGAGCAGAACATACCAGAACGGAAACCGCCTCTGATAATGCCGCCTGATCAAAGACAGGCTCGAATCGAATGCAAGCGCGGACAAACACCATGCGCCCGTTGCGATGACAAGCCACTCCCATTTCAAATTCGAAAACACCCGGCGTATGGACCCCCTTCCCTCAACAAGAAAAAGATAGGCCACGAATCCGACAACTGTCAGAATCACGAATGATGCTCTTAATATTTTTTTGACTTTTGCACTGCTTGCCATATTTTGGAATCCGTTAAAGGGCCGTCCCCTGAGACCTTTAAGACCGGCTTTCGCCAACGCCTTTCAAGTCTTCAAGCCATCCGAAAACGATAAAATACGACAACATCAAGCGGCTTTCAAGCGACTCTCGCCTCCCTGAAAATCCGCAAACGTTCCGCAGACGACAGGCATTTGGAAACGACCTACAGGCTTTTCAATCCGCCTCATGCCAACCGCTCTTCCGAACCGGAACATAAGTCATTGGACCACCCTTTGAAAACACGCCATATCCCGCCCTGAGAAAAGACAAACGGGCTTTACGGCTTTTCAGAGAATTCCACGGCTCGGAATAATCATCGCATCATGTTGAAACGGATTATGAAAAGACCTTTCTAGAAAAATCTCAATAACTTTTTTATTCTATAACTTTACGCTGGTTTTTTCAAAAACCGAACCCGAACCTGTCGCTATGACGTAATTTGTTCCCACCTTGCCAATTCCGTTGTAGAATGAATACGAGGCACGGGCATGATAAAAAAAACCAATCAGCTATTTGGAGAGGCTTATAAAAGCACATGACCCGGCAGCCTGCTTGTCAAGTTTTCTTTTCCTCTTCGCAATCACCATCAGAAAGATAATCAAACAGAGACCTGAAATTATCCCGAGTTTCGTCGCTGAAATCATCAAGCTTGCTATGATTTTTCAAATCAGAAGACAAATATGTCTTTTTCTCCTTTAAGAACGGATACTTTTTCTTGTCTTCAGCAGAAAACAAGTCTTCTATCTCCTTAAACTTGCCATCGCAGATTTTTGAAATGCAATATGAATAAAAGTCGCTATTTTCCGCCACTTTTAGCATCGCCTTGCCAGCCTTATCGCCATCAACCAAAAGTCCTGCCTTGTGAAATCTTATTGACTTCAATTTTCCTAGTATTTCCATTGCCTTCTGATCATTTTTGCCGACGCCGTTAAAAGGCAAGAAGGCTAACTTATTATATTTCTCGTCTCCAAAAAGCCTTTTGAACATCGTCAGATAATTGTAATCGGTGATGCCCTCTACCCATATGACTTCAGTATCAATATCATATAAAACATGCTGCTCGATCGTCAAAGGCCTCTTAATCGACGAAATGGTGTCAGGTTCATCCGAATCTGCAGCACAGAACGAATTGTCAATCCGAACCGCCCCCTTGTCGCCAACACTCACCAAACGCAATTCATCATAATTATCGACATCAATAAAAAACGGAGACTGCGTAGCAACAACAAACGTGATATCATTGTTCGTAGCAAATTCTTTTATGAACTTTCTCAATTCCTTCTGCCCCGAAGGATGGAGATTCATCGCCGGCTCATCCATCAGAACGATATCCCCAGCCGTTAGATCATTGTTCAAGATGAAATTGAAGAAAAAAGCAAAAAACCACTTGAATCCTTCAGATTGATTTGCTAATACAACTGAATTGTCCCCTCTGAAAATATTCAAATTCACTATGCCTGAACCAACAAGTTCTATTTCAAACTCATAGCCCATGTCAGATGCTTCCGAATATAATCCATTAAATCTCTTTCCTACAATGCCAAGCATTGCATTTATTTTCTTCTCACACGCTCTGAGTATCGCCTTGTTCTTGTTGTTGTTTTTGAATTGCTCGTACGAAACGCTTATCATTTCAACAGGATCTTCACTAATATCCGTGCTGATGTATCTGAGCAACGAAACAAAAACGGCTTTCTCCGCAAGAGAATCCTTTGACGAAGACAAACATTCATCATCCACCTCATCAATGCTATATTCGTGAATTTTGGGAAAACCAGGAAGCCCTTCTAGTTCAACCCTGATTCCACTAGATTTGTACTCAAACACTTTCTTGATGTTATCCATGTCACTTTTAAGCTTATCAAAAACCCCATCACCGTTCCGTTTTGAAATGTCATGAATTCGTTGAAACACTTTCACATATGCCTCATATGCTTTATCATTCGCTGGTTTCGCATCCCCATTCAGCAACCGCACAAGAACATTAATATCGTCTTTGATCGGGATCGCAGTGCATTGCAAACCATAACCTCGCACATCATAATAATCAACTTTTTCACGAATATCATCAGCATCTTCGGCAATCCGTTTCCAATCAAGGTCAATTTCATTCAAATCTGTCTTGTTAAGCCTACCACAGTTAAACCATGTCAGCCTATTACCGATGCGCTGGAGCATAATTTCACCTGCCGACTTATCCTTATAAACCAAAGAAAGTTTCGGATCCGCGAAATCAGCTCCAGTATAATCCACAAGCAACGTCTTGTCATTGAGACCAATCCCTTTCCGAATTCCGCAAATGCCATCCAATACATTGCTTTTTCCAGAATTATTAGCTCCAATCAAAACAATCAGATCACCTGCCCTCCCTTTCTCATACCTAGCATTCAACAGGATCTCTTGCGGTTCTTCGAGACCAATATTCCGAAAGTTCTCGAAACGAACATAACGTGAAAACTTCTGTTTTTCAAAAGATTTTATCACATCCGCATCACAGCAACCATCCTTTGAATAAACCTTGCAAAACCCTTCAAAAGAGCATTCGAACTCATTACTATTGCCCATTTCTAACACCCTCCTTATTTATATAAGCCCACAATCCGCTCATACAACTCGATTTTCTTTTTCTGTTCTTCAGTCAACACCTTCAATTTCATGATCCCTTGGATTTCCAAAAGATAATGGATTGCAATATCAAACTTATCTGTCATGGCACATTTTTCCATGAATTGCGTTTTCTCGGATTCCGGATTAGAAGAAACATATTCCTTTATGCTTTTTATAACCTTATTGGTTTTCCTGTCATCCGTATCATCAATTTCCGCAATATTATCTAAAATATATCCCATCACATTCCTCTTGCCTATAAGCGGATTCTTTTCAATATAATCAAATAAACCCAAAACCCTTTTATTTACTTCATTCTTATTTTCCTTGTCATAAGATTCTATGAATTTGTACATCGTAGGACGCGAAATTTTCAAATAATCCGATAATTCCGAAATTTTTATTTCCAATTCTCTAAGTCTATCCCTAATCATGCTCAACCTCGTCTAAAATATTAATATTTTTACAAATTTTGTCAAATTATTTACATATTTTGTAAATTTAAAATACATGCAAAACCTTCACTAACAAAGTGGTTACCGTTTGCAACAAAAGCCACCACGAAACAAAACTTACAGGATTCAATGAAAAAAGGATAATGAAAGCCAAAGTGATAAACTAGTCTGAATGGAAACCCCTGCCAATCACCCGCAAAGAAAATTTGCAATAGCCCAAATACAATCAAATAAGTAAGAAAATATCACATAATGGCGATAAGCTGAACTCAAACCGCAAAAGCCCCGTTTTGCAAATAAACCCCGAAAAACAATATAATATGCGAATGATGAGAATCGGCAACTTGAAATATCATGGCAGGGGCATAATGCTCGGCACAAGCGAAAAAGGCGAATGCATTGCTGCATACTTCATAATGGGCAGGAGCGAAAACTCCAGAAATCGGGTGCTTGAAATAAAAGGCGACGAACTGTTCACCGCACCGGCCGACGAATCAAAAGTCAAAGACCCGTCCCTAATCATCTACAAAGCCATTACTGATATCGAAACCGCAGGCGCGCGTCATCTGATAATATCAAATGGCGACCACACCAATACGATAGCGGATTTCATCAGAAGCGGCGGTGATTTCAAAAGCGCGCTCATGACCCGCAGGGAGGAGCCGGATGAGCCGAATTTCACTCCAAGGATAAGCGGAATAGCCGATTTCATGAACGGAGATTTCTCATACAAACTCAGCATACTCAAACGCGATGAGAGCGAAAGCGACAAATGCAGAAGGGAATTCTTCGCTCCGATGAAAAGAAACGGAAAGGCGCATTTCATCCACACATACGCTGCGGATGGCGAACCGCTGCCCTCTTTTGAAGGCGAACCCAAGGAAATCTCCATACCATCCGATATTGATGAGTTCGCCAACCTGCTTTGGGAAAGCCTGGACAAAGACAACAGAATATCACTATATGTCAGATTCACAAATCCGAAAACAATGAGCCGCGCATATCGGCTGATAAACAAATACAGGAAGGCAAAATGAAGGAATACGAATTGAAATACGGATGCAATCCGAATCAGAAAAACGCCAGAATATTCATGCAAAACGGGAACGACATCCCAATCGAGATACTGAATGGAAGACCGGGCTATATAAACCTCTTGGATGCGCTCAACGCATGGCAATTGGTAAAGGAGTTATCTGCCGCGCTCAACGTCTGCGCGGCCGCCTCATTCAAGCATGTCAGCCCTTCGGGGGCTGCCATAGGAATCAAACTTGACGAAGCAGAAAAAAAAGCGTATTTCGTTCCCGATGAAACGAACGAGTCAAAAATCGCCTGCGCTTACGCAAGAGCGCGTGGAACAGACAGGCTGAGCTCCTTCGGCGACTTCATCGCGCTTTCCGAGGAGTGCGACGAAATCACCGCATCCCTGATAAAAAAAGAAGTCAGCGACGGCATAATCGCCCCTTCATTCACTCCGAATGCGCTGAATATCCTCAAAACCAAGGCCCAAGGCAGATATGTCATATTGAAAATGGATCCGAGCTATGCTCCATCCGAATCCGAAACAAGGCAGGTTTTCGGCATAACCTTCCAACAGGATGCAAACGATTTCAAAGTCAGCGAAAAGACCTTTTCAAATATAGTGAGCGCAAGCAAAAAACTTGATGAAAATGCCGTAAGGGATCTCACAATAGCGCTCGTTACTTTGAAATACACCCAATCCAATTCGGTATGTTTCGCCAAAAACGGACAGACGATCGGAGTCGGAGCCGGCCAGCAATCGAGAATACATTGCACCAGGCTAGCCGGATCAAAAGCGGATAATTGGCATTTGAGGATGTCTGAAAAAACGCTTTCGCTTCCTTTCAGGGATGATTTGAAGCGACCTGTCAGAGACAACTGCATAGACAGCTATATAAACGCAAACGAAGAAGATGTGCTTGCCGACGGAAATTGGCAAAAATACTTCAAAATGCGCCCCGAACCATACTTGAAAGAAGAGCAATCGGAATTTCTCAAAAAAGCAAAAGGGGTCAGTGTCGGGTCGGATGCCTTCTTTCCATTCAGCGACAACATCGAGCGCGCGATAAAGTCCGGAGCGCAATTCATTGCGGAACCAGGCGGAAGCATACGGGATGATGATGTTATCGAATGCTGCAACAAAAACGGAATCGTCCTATGCTTCACGGGAGCAAGACTGTTCCATCACTAGGCGCAATCGAGAACCTCCCGCAATCTTATGTTGTTTTGCAACCGCAATTGCGGTTGCGCTTCCTTTTAAAACAACCTTTCAACAGGAGGGGTGCTAATCCGAACATCAGATTTCCAAAAGCACCCCTCAACGGCTTCAATTCACATCGTCAAGAAGATTATCCATTATGAATTCCCTTCTTTCCGAAGTATTCTCCCCCATATAGAACTCCACCAGATTATCAACCTGACCTATGGAATCAAATGTGACCGGTATCAGAACAATCGTATCCGACGCTATGAATTTCCTGAAATCAGCGGCATCAACCTCACCAAGACCTTTGAATCTAGTAACCTCGGCGTTTCTGATCTTCCCCAAAGCCTTGTCCCGTTCCTTATCATTATAGCAATATTCCACCATGCTCTTATTCCGAACCTTGAACAAAGGCGTCTCCAAAATGAACACTCGGTCATCCTTGATCAGCTCGGGATAGCAGTTTATGAAAAAGGTCATAAGCAGAAGCCTGATGTGATAGCCATCATAATCAGCATCCGTAGCGATCACTATCTTGCCATATCTCAGATTATCTATATCATTTTCCACTCCAAGGGCGGATATGAGATTATACAGTTCCTCATTATCCTTGGCGTATATCATCTTCTTGCCTTTTGTCTTGTTGACGTTCTTGATCTTTCCCCTAACTGGAAAAACCGCCTGCGTCTCGACATTCCTGGTCGGTATGAAGCTTCCAGCTGCAGAATCTCCCTCGCAAATGAAAATCATGCTATTATCGCATTTCTCACGGTCATCCTTCTTCTTCGTCTTATCATTCAAATGAAATCTGCAATCCTTGAGCTTCGGTATGTTTAGCTTTGTTTTCGCTTGAAGGCTTTTAGCGGTTTTTTTGATTTCCGAGATATCCTTATTCATTTTCTCGGTCATCGTTATCTTCTCCTTCAGCGCTTGAGCAGCCTTGGAGTTCTTCAAAAAATAATCAACAGTGGATTCCTTCACAAAGTCCACTATCCTGTTCTTTATTTCGCTGTTGGTCAGTCTCGTCTTGGTCTGGCTATCGAATTTCGGATCAGTTACTTTAACAGCAATAGCGGCAACAACTCCTTCTCTGGTGTTCTGCGGCGCCCAATCCTTTCTGAAAAAGGCATTCAAGCCTTTGGAGAAACCTTCCTTGAAGCTAGACAAATGCGTTCCGCCATGAACAGTATACTTTCCATTGGCAAACGAGCTGTAATCCTCGGAACAGCTTTCAACCATGTGCGTGAAAGCGATTTGAATATCACCCTCTTTAGTGGAGTAATTCGAAATATCATAAAGAATATCCGCCGTGCCTATCTTCGTTATAAGCAAGTCCTTAAGCCCGTTCTTGCTTTTCACCTTCTTCCCATTGAAATTGATCGTCAATCCGACATTAAGACATGCGTAATCCCAAAACATCTTGTTGAGGATTCCGAAATCAAACGAATAATCCCCGAAAAGCGTCTCATCAGGAGTAAACAGAATCTCCGTTCCCGTCTCATCCTTGGAAACGGCCTTTGATTTTTTTCCGGACATCACACCCTTCTCGAATACGCAATTGCAGCACTTGCCATCACGATAGCTACGCGCCTCAAAACGGCTGGATACGGCATTGACCGCCTTTAGCCCGACACCATTCAATCCAGCGGAATACATGAATACGTTTTGATTGAATTTCGCTCCCGTATTTATCTTGGAAACGCAATCGACCAGGCTTTTTTGAGGTATGCCGCGTCCATAATCGCGAATCCGCATGCTCTTGCCGTCACATTCCACATCAATCACATTTCCGTATTTCATCACGAACTCATCTATGGAATTATCAATGACTTCATTCACCAGCGTATAAAGACCATCCTCCCGAGACGACCCGTCTCCGAGAGAACCTATATACATGCCCGGCCTGAGCCTTATATGCTCAAGTGTTTCCAGACTTTCGATATCAGCATCAGTATATGACCCGTTTTTTCCCATTACGCATACTCCAATCGGATATTATATCACTTTTCATAATAAAAAAAAACGGCGTGTCTTTCGACACGCCGCCAGCTTTATAAGAAGCCCTACCCAAATCAATGGAAGCCGAAGCTGACTCCAACATTGACGGAAAACGCCCTGCGATTGGCCGCATCCGGGAGAGCAGGATTATCTTCACTAGGTCCATATATGAAGTGGCTGCTAATAGCCTCAAGCATGAATGTAGCATAATTCGACTTGAACTTGATTCCAAGCGCAAAGGCAAGATCATCAACATTGTTGAATCCCCAACCTTTGCTGCCGCACAAAACACCTCTCTTCTCAAACAAACCGTAAAGATCGATCGTATCGTAGTTGAACGAGATCTTGACTCTAGCCCTATCCCTAAGCAAGCCCTTGTAGGAGGAATCGAACAAGGACATCGGAAGATTATATCCGATGTTGAGATCAAAGCCTACGCCAAGATGAAGATTGACAACCGCATCAACGAACTGACTGAACTTATTAAAGGCTGTTCCATCCTTCTTCGTGAGCATGAACTCATTCGTGAACGCTCCAGCATGAACATTCGTCAGGTGATCATATTGGTTGTAGACAAGAGAACCATTCTGAACACCAAGCCTCACTATGAAATCAATTACATTCTTCTTGGAATATCCGAATCCGATATCAGCGAGAGCGTTCCAGTTCTCAACCTTGCCCTGAAGTCCGAATGCGAATTTATTATTCTCATATCCCATTGTCGTAGCGACATCCAAGCCTATAAGCAAGTTATCAGCATGTACTGCAAAATTCAAAGAAAGCGGATTAAGCGCATTTATCTTGAATCCATTGCTCCAATCCAGCTGAGCTATGTAATTAAGATACACGCTTGTGTTATCAGGATCGATCCATCCGAGCGATATGTCGCCGTAAGTGTTCTTATTCTTGGCAAGCAATCCGTCAAGGAACTCCGGGAAATCAGCTATATTGATATCGAGAACATTCGACAAACGCAGATTAGCTCTCAGATTGCTCTCGTATGAAGGCTCGTAAATAACCGACCTTCTATCGAATTTGAACATAGCAGTCTCGGTTCCATTGGACTTTATGCCGTTATACCTGTCGATTCTAAGCACATCGCCAAGGTTGAGCTCCGAAATGAACGTATCAATATATCCGCCGATTGTTCCGCCCTTCCTGAGAACCGCAGGAACATTGAAGTTCTCGAGATCGAACTTGGCAATGAATGAAAGGCTCTTGTACTTTATTCCGACAACCGGAGTGATGGTGAATGCGGTATACCCATCAGCCTCACCGCTTATGTACTTGAAGCTCTCAAACAAGGTATCAACCTTGAATATTATTCTGAACAACCTGTCGGAAGCGCTCACGAACTCCGTCCTCTTCGCCGCATACGAACCATTGAAGAGATAGTCGTTTCCAATAGCTACGCTTGAAATGAACGAGACAACCGGCGTATAAGTCGTATTGATCGTATTCGCGCCGGCTCCGCTTGTCTTGACGCGCTGATGCCTTGCGATGATCTTGACCTGAATCGGACCATCCTTCAAAGTGTATGAGAACTGCGGAATCAGATTCAAAAGAGTGAACTTGTTATTGGCAAGATACTGCTTGAATGTGGAGCCGCCAAGCGAGATTCCCCTGTTCGGAAGGAAATCCTCCATATCGTACTCGATATTGAAATTCATGGAATCGGCGACCTTGAACTTGAGCGCCACACCACCGTTAAGCCTGTAGAGGAAGTCCATGTCCTTCCAGCTCACCAGCCTAGACAGCGCTGCGTTGCCCGCATCAGGCTTGCCAAAGAATATCGGGAAATCCAAATTGACGAGCAATCCGAAGTTTCCGAAATCAAAATCAACATTCACATACGGATATATTGTAAACAAGTTGCCTATTCCAGTGGTGTACAGGCTATTGTCATCAAACACCTTATGTCTGTTCAAAAGACCCGTGAAAAGCTGGCCTTTGGAGAAATCGAATCCGAAATCGAATGTTATGTTGTCGGCCTTGGTATTCATGGAGAATCCGACAATGAACTTCTTGGCTATATCCCCAAAGAACTTGACATTGGGCTTATTCGATATCTTTGTCCAATTATATGAGAGCAGCGGAACCGATGCGTTGAAACCGACTTTGAAGTTTTTAATCAGCTTGTCCGTTCCGAGCTTGGCTGTAAGATAAATCTTATCGGAAGCCTTGTCATCAGCATCCCAACCGCCCTTGACATACATGGCTCCGACTCCGAATATCACAGGAGAGATGTTCATCACAAATTCAGCAAAGTTGACAGCATCATCGTCTCTTCTCCATTTCTGAGTAGCGTTCGGGCCCTTGTATTTCATGAGCCTATCAAGATCATCAGCGAATGCCCTGAGCCTGAATCCGGCGCCAAACCTCAAGTCGAGCAATCCAGGGAGCTTCCTCTTGAATGATATCGGGTTGTCATATACGCGAGGGCCATCATTCGTCTCGTAATGATATGACTGATAGACATTGTGATCGGAATTATGCTTTCTAAGGGTGAAATTATTGTATTCAAGCGGGAGATCATAGTTTCTAGAGATATAGAGCGATCCCGGGACCACTATATCCTCTATGAATTGGCTTATTGAACCCACTACCGACAACGATTTGCTGCTGATGCGATCAAACTGCGGGAAGCTGAACTGATACTTATTGTTCACATAGGCATAATCAAGCTCAAGGTTGAGCTTCAAATCGAAAAGCACTCCCTTATTCCTGTTGACAATCCTCATGTACGGTCTGACCGAAAGGCTAAGCGGACTGGCCTTCTTATCCGCAGCATTGCTTCCATCAAAAGCCGACTCGATTCCGAGCTCTGCGCCCATATACAAAGAATTAAGCGCCAATTTGGAGTCCTGGCGTCCCGCTGCATCAAGATACTGCACGGGATCCTCGGATTCCGGCGTCTCGATTATAGCGTTGATCATATCCGTGAAGTGATCGGTAAGCGAAGTGATAGTGCAATTCACCTCATCAACCGTCACCTTCTGCAAAGCCCTCCAGCCTTTGGCATCCTCATCATAGAAATAGGTGCGCATCTTTTCAAGCTTCGCCTTGTCGTCATTCAGAGATCTGTCATACGGAACTGTAACTCTTACATCCTTATTGAATTTTCCGGAAGGCAGGAACCTATACCCCTTTGCGTTCCCGGTGGTGTTTTGAATCTTATCGCTGCCTTCATCCATAGAGGTTATGGCTTCTATTGAAATCAAGGTATCCTCAGACAAAGCTCCGGCAGGAATCTCAACTCTGGCATTGCCAAGCTTCACAACTCCACCTACATTCGCCCTGACAAGCACTTCCGCCCTGGTATCATCGGCAGAAGTCCTGGATGACTGCGATTGAACCGGCTGCGCAGGCGCAGCGCCGGCAGGCGAACCGTTTATATTCACATTGAAATTCGGAGGGAGAGCGGAATTCGGATCAACAGGGGTCATTCCAGCGGGAATCTCAGTCGACATGACGAGTTTCCCATCCTTATCATAATAGTAATAGTAGTCGTTATAGTATCTGTTTATTATGGTCTTTCCGGAATCGGGATCCGCAGGAGCCGCACTAGGCTGCTGTATCTGTATGTTCAGATTCACATCTCCCTGCTTAGGCTGCTCCTGACCGGCATTGACATTAACCGTTGCCGTAGCTCTCGCCTCGGAATCCTCCTTATCCGATTTGGAAGGCTGCTCTTCCTGCTTGGACGACTGCGAAGAAGGAGACTGCGCCGCCGAAGATGATTTCTCGCTCGGAGCCTCGGAAACATATGCGGATGATATGACAGGTTCCTTTACGCTAGAGGATTTCGAAGCGGACGCCCTGTTGGAAGCATCAATCTGCCTTCCCATCGAATCCTCCATGATTATTCTGACGCCTATGAATTCAGGCGGCCTCTTGGTTTTATCCATGCCAGACATCAAGCCGGAAAAATCCGACGAACCATCCAATCCTGCGGTAACCGCGGTTATATTGTCGCTTAAGCTCTCAAGGAAGTCAATGTATCCGCCGGTTCTTACAACCACATTCTCTTCCGTGACATAGTTGAATGCCAAAGCGCTGCCATTGTCAACGCGAACCGCTTCCGACACATCACTGGACACAATGCTGGCGGCAAAATCCGATGTGAAGGAAAATCTCGATGTGGGAGTGAGAACAACATACTCCTTATCCCCCGAGTACGATGAGGAATTCGAGATTCTCATCCGGCCTCGCAGCAAATACAGAACATTCTGCTTGTCCGAAAGCCTATAAAAACTCATAAGCGAATCGGGTTCAAGCGTTATCGTGGAGCCATCAAGCCTGAACACAAGCGACTGGCGCTTGGTCTGTATGGCATCCCCCTCGATCATAGTCGTATCAGGAACCACGCCGTATGCGTTGGGTCTGACCGGACTTTCAAAAGAATCACCGTTCCTATGATAAACCTTCACATCTCCGGGATTTTTGATCGTCAGACTTCGTGCAGACAATCCTGTCAAACACGCCAACAGCAAAACGGCACATAAAAACGCATTTCTTTTCATAAACACCCCGCTGTCCTTGCCATATCGTAAAAACCGATCTCTCTTTCAGAATGGCATATTTTGCTAAATATCATATTATACACAATTATCCTTTTTTGTAAAAATAAGCCGGAACGAACTCGAAGTCAGCGAATCAGCATGCCATTATGGGACCTGAAACCGCTTTGGAACGTGGAAAGAATGCGCTTATCATCCCCTTCCAGACCATCACACGCGACGGACATGAGCTCATCCGCCAATGCCTTCGCATCGTATCCGAAGACAGTCCCGCACCACCCCTTGGATGAAATCGAAGCCTCAGTCTCCTCCAACGCATCAGGGTCAGCGGAAAGCATTCCATCGACATGCTCCAACGCCTCCGCATTGTAAAACAATCCCTTTATAAGCGCAAGAACATGCAAAGCCCGATCAAGCCTCAAGCTATCCATCCCCCTCAGCTCCAGGCACCTCTTCAACCGTATTTCAGGAAACACCATCGACAGCACAAAGGAAACATCATCATCGCTCATGTTCCGGCCGGCAAAAAAATCACGAACGCTGATATCCGTGCCACCATACTCGCCAAACGGATAATATATCATCTTCTGATCAAGAGCGTATTCGGCATAATCAGCAAACGAAAAACAGTCGGAAAAAGCCTTCGACGGATATGAACACCTTTTCGGATCAGTTCCATTCCATATCATCGTCCTTATCAAGCAATTAGAGTTGCTTCTCCCCTCAAACATCGGAGAATTGACAGCCAAAAGCTTCAAAACGGGCATAAGCTTGATTCCGACCCTGTATTTCATGCGGAAATCCGCTTCGCTGAAATAATCTATCGAAACCTGAAGCGATGCGGTTCCCTTCATCATGTTCTCGCCATATTTTCCAGTTGAAGCGAAATGGCGCAGCATGCGCCTGTACCTTTCCTTTGGAATCAATCTCATGGCGGCGGCTTTTCCATTCGGCATATAGCCCGCATTCACCAATGCAAGATCACCACCGACAAGAATCCGCTCCATTCGTTTTCTGAAGTCATCATATGCCACGGCAATCCAACCGATATCCGCAGTCGCCTTAATGCTTATCTCAACCTGCCCCGCCGGCTCCAAGCTCACGGAATAATCATCAGCATCAAAGCCCAGAAGAACACCATCTTCAAGCACCGGATTCACATGCGAATGCGCCGAAAGCTCATCATACAATCTGCGGACAATCGCAAGCGAACCAAAAACATCATCGCAAAACACCGGGAAAAAGCCTCTTTTTCCCACAACGAAATGCTCCAGCTCCACTCCGAGGGCGCCTTCGCCTTTTGGCTTGATTCCGGATTCAAAATATCCGACAAGCCTTCCAATGTTCGAATCATCGCATGTCATGACAGCAATTCCAGCGAAACACCCAGCAAACAAGCCGTCAAGCGCGCCCCAAAAGCATTTCCTTCTTCAGCATTACAAAAAAAGTTATCGCGCAAGCGATGGAATCGATCTCATGATCAGTCTTTAATTCCTTCGGGCTCACCACCTGGCGCATCACCATAAGCTTCATAGCCTTCTTATCGGATTTGCCTCCGCCGGTAACACACAATTTGATTTCAGTAGGAGTAAACAAATTCAGGCTTATTCCGTTCTTTGAGAAAGCATAGCTGAATGAGCCTATCACCTTCGCAACGGATATGCCGGATGTTATGTTGTTGGTGAAAAAAATATCCTCAGCCGCCGCATGCGCAGCCTCATATTTGATTGCCGTATCCAACAAGGCATCGGAAATGCGCATCAGCCTTTCCGTGATATCGAGGTTTTTCGCAGTTACTATTGTCCCGGAATCAACAACCTCGTATTTATCGGCGGAAAAGGGCTGGACAATGCTCCAGCCCGTATTCGCCAAGCCCGGATCGATTGAAAGTATCCTCAACTATTCCTCGTCCAAATCCAAACCGGACATATCCAAATTCGAATAGACGTTCTGGACATCATCAAGCTCTTCAAGCCTATCGATTATGTTCAAAACCTTTTTCGCCTTCTCCTCATCAAGCGCCGTCTTCTGATTCGGAACCCTTTCAATCCCTCCTCCAAGCGTCTCGAATCCCGCATTCCCAAGTCCTTCCATGACTTTTGCGAAATCCGCTGGGGATGTATAGACAATTATCGTCCCGTCCTCATTCAGCACATCCTCAGCGCCAAGCTCCAGAGCCGCTTCAAAAACCTTCTCCTCCTCGTACCTGTCACCATCAAAGCTTATAACGCCCTTGGTCTCGAACATATACGATACGCTCCCTGTCGCTCCGAGGCTTCCGCCAAGCTTTGTAAGCGTTGAGCGGACATCCGCCGCAGTCCTGTTCTTGTTATCCGTAAGAGTATCGACTATTATTGCGATTCCGCCTGGGGCATAGCCTTCATAAACCAACTCGTAATAGTCTCCGCCGCCCATCTCGCCGCTGCCTTTCTTTATGGCTTTCTCAATATTATCCTTAGGCATATTCTCCGCCTTCGCCTTGAGAATCGCAGTTCTGAGCTTCGCATTGCTATCCGGATCCGCACCGTCTTTCGCAGCTACGGATATCTCCTTGATGAGCTTTGTGAATTTCTGACCTCTCTTCGCATCCTCAGCACCCTTCTTGTGCTTGATAGTCGCCCATTTGCTATGACCTGACATATGTTCAATTCTCCTTGAATGTACCGATTAGGCGCAATGCGCGCTGTTGAACGCTCATACGGAGAGCATCCTACAACACGCAGACAACTTCGCCTTTCTTATATTCACTTTTGATATAATCCTTGACTTTCCCGTTCTTCAAAGCCTTTACGAGAGCAATTGTCTTATCGCTGTTCTCCTTCCCGCTCCTGACTGCAATGATATTGACATACGGAGACTCCTTGCCTTCAGCAAACAGGCTTCGGTTGATATCAAGACCTGCTGACAAAGCATAATTCCCGTTGATCACAGCGGCATCAACATCCGCAAGCATCCGCGGAAGCGAAGCGGCTTCGACCTCAACGATCCTTATCCCATTCGGATTGGATGCGATATCAGTCGGAGTCGAGGACAAATTCGAACTGTCACGCAGCTTTATCATCCCTTGAGATTCAAGAAGAAGAAGCGCACGGCCTTCATTCGTAGGATCGTTCGGGACAGCAATCGTAATGCCTTTTGCGGCCTTCAGCGACTTGGCATCAGAATATTTCTGCGAAAACGCCGCCATAGGCTCGATATGAACACCAAGAACATTAACAAGATGAAAACCCCTCTCATTGAAGGAATCCATATATGGTATATGCTGAAAGAAATTAGCATCGATCTCGCCGGCTTCCAAAGCCTCATTGGGGGTCACATAATCGGAAAACTCCCTCACAACGAGATCAAACCCATCCGCCTTCAAATCGTTCTTTATAACTTCAAGAATCTGCGAATGGGGAACAGGTGACGCCCCGACCAGAATCCTATGATTACCAGCAGCAGATGTCGATTTCTGATCGCCAACAACCGATGATGATTTCTTCTTGCAAGATGTGAAAGCCGCGACAGCAATCGCAGCGAACAAAAATATAACCGCAAATTTTTTCATAATCACTCCATTATATTATTGTCTCACAAAAAAATCAAAACCCTAAGTTGCTTAAAATCCGATAAATGATATAATTATATTCATTGCAGTACGGCATGCCGCCGACCTGCAAACGCTTAATATCATAAAAGAGGTCAGATATGGCATACAGAATTGGTGAAGGATGCATCGGATGCGGAACCTGCGCAAGCAATTGTCCTGTTCCGTGCATTGAAGTCGGAGAACCCTACAAGATTGATGAGTCCAGCTGCATCGGATGCGGAACCTGTGCGGAAGGCTGTCCGGTAGGCTGCATCAAGGAAGCTGAAGACTAATCCTGCTTCCAATGGGTATTTTGAACCAGTTGCTTCAGATGGTTTTATAAAACCGGAAGCGCTGACGAAAGAGCGAGCGGAAGCTCGCTTTTTTTAATGGACTTGGAAGCAGCTTCCACAACACAAACCAACGCTTTTACGGGAATCCATATGAAAAAGAACAATATACTAATAATAATAGATATGCAAAACGACTTCATAAGCGGAGTGCTTGGAAGCAGCGACAAAACAACCCTGCCTGAAAAGATCAAAACGTTCATAAGCGAACACGACGATTTTGAAATGGTTTTCACAAAAGACACTCATACGCAAAACGAAAAGTCTTACGAATTATCGGTCTTGCCGATCCATTGCGAAAAAGAAACCGGCGGCTGGCAAATAGTCAATGAACTGAAAGAGTATTCAACGGAAGGCAATACCATAGAAAAATCATCATTCATGGCAGGAAGCGGACTATCAAATAAAATCAGGGAAATCAACAGCGAAGCGGAACTTTGGATGTGCGGCGTCTGCACCGACATCTGCGTGATTTCCAATGCGTTCATGCTGAGAAGAGAATTTCCGAAAGCCAAAATAAACATATTGTCAGAGCTGTGCATGGGTGCAACCGCCAAGGCACACGATGCCGCGCTGGAAGTAATGAGAAGCAGCCTGTTCAATATCGTATAGATGCTGAATGCGCGTCACATGAGATCGGAATCAAAAGCAACATGACGGGCATGGGCGGAAGCGCCTATTATTCGCTCGCAACTAAGACAGAAAGGTCACATCGATCTTGCCGCCGTCCGGAGAAAACTCGAATTCCAGCCTATCGGAAAATCTCGAAAGAGTTTCAACGCATGCTTGACGTATCACACCCTCTCCTATCCCGCATATCACGCTAAAAAAAGGCAATGAGGCAAGCAAAGCCTGGTCGATTTGCTTTTCCAGCTCCTCAATGGCATCAGCCCTGCGCCTTCCCCGCAAATCCAATACGATGCGAGCGTTGGAGTCCGTTTTAACTGCATGGACAATCGCTTTATCAGGCTTTAGATCGCTTTCTTTTCTGATCTCATAGAAATTCAGAGTGAGAATCATGCTTCCGCAAACAACCCTCGCTTTCCTTTTATCCGGATCTGTTTCCAAAATCTTTCCGCGCACACCATTTCTCAAAACCATTATCTCATCACCTTGCTCGAAATCGGAATCATCGCCCATTGCGGCGATATCATTCAATCGCGATTGCAGTTTTGAAATCTCAGCATTGATATCGCTTCCGCTCCTTATTTGAATGGAATTCTTCTTATCAGCGCGAGACGGGCCGGACACGGGATTTTTTTTCGCGGTTTGCCGAACTTGTGAAAACGAAGCCAACCCCTTTTCCCGCTCCAGAACCCTGATAGACATAAGATTCAGCTCCCTCTCCTTGAGGATTAGCCGCTGCTCCTTTTCACGCAGCTCATCTTCCAAAGCCTTCAAACGCTCGCCCTTTCCACGCTCCTCTTCAATAAGCGCCATGGTTCTTTTCAGAATATCATCACGGCTGAACTCATTCTTGTTTGATTCGTACGAATCAACAACCCCCTGCTTCAATGCAGGACAAAAGGCAGCGTTTCTAAGTATGTTTCCGGCATTAGTCTCAAAGCATATCCCGCTTGTCATCCTGTAATCGGGCAATCCGCTACCGGAATCATAGAAAAAGGAATATTTGTCAATGCCGGCATCAAGTAAGGCATGCTCCTTTATGCGCGAGCTATGCGTTGATACGAACATGAAAAAACCTTCCGTTCCGGCAAATTCATTGAACGCATCATACAGCACAACACCATCCAGATCTCCTGTTCCACGCTCTATCTCGTCTATCATGACAAGCGATGTTCTCAAATCAGACTGGCAGGATATTTCCGCAAGATCCCGAACCCTCGATGTGAATCCGGACAAGCCTTCACTGACATTCTGCTTGTCAAAGACATCAAGATACAAGCTTGTGAAAATCGGCAATGAGCCTTTTGATTCGGCTGATATGAAAGTGAGGAACTGATTCTGCATGATCAGCAGGCAAATCGTTCTCATGAATACCGTCTTGCCGCCGCCATTGGATCCTGTTATTGCAAATCGCCTTTTTTTGCTTGAAAAAGAAAACGGAACAGGTTTTCCCAAGAAAGGGTTTTTCGCGCCTGCAACATCAAACGAATCCGAAATCGCAACAGCGTTCAATCCGCGCAATGCCACAGCATCATTTATCATAAGGTAAAAATCAGCAGTCAGGCACTTGTCGAGAATTCCAAGCAGGACATCTCTGTTTTCCGTATAAAGAACCGAATAGCGGGCGATTATCCTTCTCTTGGTTTCCTCTATCCTTTCCGATATCCTCTTCTCCTCATTTGAGAAATCGCTCAGTCTCTTCGTCTCCGCATATATGCTCTTGCCGCTTTTGGAACGCATCCTGGTATCACGAATAATCTCCTCGTCACTTGCCATATCAGCCAGACTTTCATTTTTGAATACGAAAAAATCACGGCCATTCCTATATGCGCTCTCATGGTTCTCCAACCTGCTGTGGTTTTCGGAGACGAAACGCCTCTTGTATTCGGCCTTGTTTCCAGAGACGTTTCTAAGCGCCCTATCCAAAGGGAACACCTGCGGATGCGAATTGGATATCTCTCCATTCTCATACATATGAGGCAAAAGCTCGCGAGCCTGAAGAACCAAATCGGAAGGAAACTCGCAGCGAACACACTCCAGAGACCCAAACAAACCCAAAAACCGTTCAGCCAAATCAAGAAAAAGCGATATCCTGCGGATCTGCTGCGAATCGAAGCCTCTCACTGGATCGGATGCGCCGATAAACGATACATTCGGAATCCTCACATCCCTTACATGGGAAAGGCATGATTTCCCATCCTCATCAAGAAAAGACAACACATCCCTGAACTTGCCCGCATTTGAATGTCTTGCCTCGTAGTCCTCGACACTGTAAACGAATTCCCCTAAGGATTCCCTAAAATCAAAATATGATAATGGTGCCAAAAATCTGGATGAGAACTCATTCCAAAGTGAAAAATCAATCGATTGGCGATCAAAGGCCATCAGAAGCTATCGAAAGATGAATCGCCGCCGAATATGGCAGATCCGTTCAAACCAAAATACAAATACGGCCGACCCTTGAAACGGCCCGAAATCTCGTCCTGGCCAACTGAATACCGAATACCGATATCAAGGTAATTCGAAGTGAAATAAACGCCCAGAAACGTAGGTGTCAGTCTCACATACGCCAGAAAACTGAAATCAAATTTCAACCCATTGAAAACCCTATTGTCGGTCAGCGGCCTATTAACATAATTCAAATATTTCACGGAAGGAGAAAATTCAAACGAAATCGCATTCACCACAAACGGGACGTCAATGAATGTCTCGCTCAAATCAACCGAGAATAGGACAAGATTCGCGGAAAGCCTCAGTTCAAGATTGCTATCAGACGTCAAGGCGTTCCTCTGATATGGCGAATATTTGTACCGCGCGAGAAAACTGACGCTCAACGGAAGGGAATAAGTCAACATCCTGGTATTCTGAACCGGTATGATCTGAGGAAACGCATAACCTATTCCAAACTCGAGAGTGGGAAAAAACAAAAACCCCGAATGCTTGAAATGCGCATTCGTATCGGAAACATTCAGCCTGAAAGACGTAGCAAGGCCCTTGACATTCTTGAAACCATATCCTCTTTGCACAAGATCGGCATATTTGACATTGAAGTTGAATCCGAGACCATCCTTCAAATAAACACCGCTCTCATACAACGGAAGATCGTAACTGGCATTTCCGGATATCTCCAGATAATTATCCGAACCGAAATGCTTGGTCCAAATGAATGAAAAAACAGTCGTCAAATCAAAATGAACGAATTCCAAAGTGGCGCTTCTGTCAAATTTGAGATACGGCTTCAAGCTCAGACTCAAGGTGAGATCCCTTGTGCTCAAAGCATGCGTATAATTAAGCGAAATATGATTCTTCGTTCCTCCTGAGAGCGGAAACATATACTCCGCTATGATATAGCTGCTGAATTGGCCCGTAGGCTCGGATGTGAGCATCTGCAACCCCGCTGCAAACGAACCGCCATCATTGCCAAGAATAGGAACAAGCAATCCCCCGCTTGTGAATGGGAACGATTTCAAAAGAGGATTGTACCTATACGGAACCACACTGCTTTCAGGACGGGCCTCCAGATAATTCCTACCTATGGTATTCCACGCGTCAGACGAACCATCGCTCGAAGAAAGCTCCATCATGATAGGATTGGATTTATACTCGACAAACGACAACGATTTCAGATCCGCATATCTGATCTCATCTTCCCTGTACCCTTCGGAAACATATGCGAGCTTTGAATCCACGATTTGCGGATAAGATACTCCACCTTCCAGATCCTCACGGCAAAGCCTATACGAATATGTCCCATCATCGCCCCTAAGCAAAACTCCCAATCTCGGATAATGCAACGACGCCGGATCAATCCCGTGCTCGGCATATGCGAACACAAGCCTGCCATGCTTGGCATCATAGGAAAGCATCCTCTTCACGACATCCATTTCATCATCGAATTCACAAAGGGAGCGTTTCTCTATATCATACATGCAGATAGAGCTCTTGTTGCGTCTGTTGCTTAGGAAAGCGATCTTACCATCATCACATTGCGTAAGCGAATAGATGCTCTCGCCTCCGCCGACAAAATGCTGGCCAAGCAAAACTCCGGTATTCACATCAACGAAATCAATAGACTTGCTCCTGCCGTCGAACTTATACAAAGCAAGACAATCCTTGCCGTTGCATCTGGCAAAAGCGAAATCATAGACGTTGCTTATCCTATCAGAATACCGTATCCTGCCCCTAAAGGCATCATAAAGCTTCAATACGGGATTATCCCTTTCATATTCAAGGATCGCAAACAGATTTCCCGCATTGGAAAAAGCGAATTTCATCGGAGATCTCGTTGAAAGCATATTGCAGATCCCGGAAGAGTCATACCGATAAACCCGACCAGCGCTCTCATCCAAAAAATAAAGCGAATCGCCATTGGCGCGGAGATTGGAATATATCGAACCTTCATTTATGATCCTATCCGACGGAGCAGTCTCGGGAAAAGCAAAGCTTTCGATGAACTCACCGCATGCGGAATCTATGGACTCTCCGTAAATGCTCGCAAAAAGGCCGGGTATCGATATTCCAGACGGCAAGCCTCTTGTGAACTCGATCATCTTCTCCTTTCCGAACCTATCATACACGTATTTCAAAAACGCTCCGGTGAAAACATATGCCGACTTCACGGCCGGATACCTTTTAAGCGCTCCGGAGGAGCGTCGATAGTTCAAAATCTCACGATTCCTCATTCCCTGGAGAATGCTGTTCATGGCAAAGGCGTCATTAGCCCTGCCTTCGCCGCCAAGGCTCTCCATCATCACCGCATACCCCTCGATTATGCCGTAGTTCATGAAAATCATGTTGTTGAAAGCATCACCGACTATGACGCTGAAAAAATCGAAAGCAGGTGATTTTATGCTTAGAGTAAGCGCATGCGTAAGCTCATGAAGAACTATCGAATATTCCAAATCGGAAAAATAATTGAGCTCGCCCTCATTCGGCAAAGTGTTATATAATATGACATGATCCGACGTCACCGGAGTATAATACGCATTAAGCATATGGATGTCATCAGTAATTACAACCGGAAAGCCTTTCGGACTCCACGAAGTCCCCAAACGCTCATTTATCTCGGACAAGGCCTTTTCACAATTGAATTCCGTCCGGCGCGCATAATCCAAATCAGCGGGCGGATAATAAATCTTGAAGTGCTCGGTCTCAATAACATCAAGCCTTTGCAGCCTGTCATATATAGGAGCTGCTCCGGCAATGCTCGGCAATGCGAATAAAAGCAAAAACACCAGAAATATTATGAACCGCTTACACCTTTCCATAAATACATTTACGCCAGACTGGAATCGAACCAGCGACTTACTGCTTAGAAGGCAGTTACTCTATCCTGCTGAGTTACTGGCGCATTCAGCTCATTCCGCATGTAAAGGAAATATGCGTGTGAGCAACTTTATTCATTATAGTTTTTTTCACAAAAACTGCAAATCCGTACTTAATTGGCCTTCGGATCGCATCCGGTTTCACCTTTTCGGCTCAAGCACCACATCATATCCCATTTCCTCAATTGCCCGTATGTGATCCTCCAAAGTCAGCTCATTCTCATTGGAAACCTTATATATGTTATCCCTGCTTATATTCGAATTCGCCGCAGGAACTATCTTCTCGATCTCGCGACTGTTCGGATTCAATGCGACTATCGTGCCTATCATTATCATCACAAATGCCGCTGCAGTCGTTGCAAGTCCGCCAAATGACACATTGAAAGTCTTCTTGAACACAGAGAGGAATCCATCCGAAGCCTTTTCGCTCTCCAACTGCTCAAACATCTCGTTTCCTATTCCGGATATCACCTCATCGCTTGGAATAGGAGCGATAAGCATCGCTTCAAGACTTTTAAGCCGTTCAAGCCTCTTTCGGCATTCCTGACATGAATCCAAATGCTTGTTTACGAAGCTGCTTTCATCGGACTTGATCTCCCCATCCAGGTATTCATAAATCTTCTCATCGGTCAAATGCATTGAAAACCTCCCGAAACCTAATGTTCCCATAAGCAGCGCTTCCCAAAAACCCCAAATCCGATTTCAATCATGACCTTCAAGTCTGAAAAATCACCTGGAAAACCGCACAAAACTACCGCACCGGACGAATTTTCAAGACGGAAAACAACGAAAAAACAAGAGGAATACTATCGCATTTTGAAGTTTTTTGCCAGTTTTCAAACCAAAAAGGAGCATCTGCTGGATTCGGATTCCGAAACCATTGGGAACACCCTATGCAAATATAAACAACTAAACCGGCCAAAAAAGACGAAAAACAGAGAGATTTTTCAAACCCCTTCCTTTGTGCCGTTCGCTTCTTTGAAATGAATTTAAAAACCTCGGAAAATCATTCCAAAAAAATGCCTTCAAATTCAGCCGCCTGTCCCCAGCAACCTGCCGAAAAATTCCATCATGTATTTGGAAAGCATGCTGATCTGATTTTTTTCAAGGCTTTCCCTCGCTTGCTCCCTATCCTCGCCGATTCCAAGATTTTCCAAATCATACAACGACTTGACAACCGCTTTCCTCTCCGCATCATAAATATGCAAATCGAAATAAGAATGCAACACGCAGCCGATTCCGGAAATATTGCGCTCGCTATCGGTTTGCATTATACTGATGAGCAACATTCTGCACTTGCTTAATTCCGGGTCCGACCCGACTCTTGCGACGACCTCATCAATATTTGATTCCGATGAAAGATTCTCGAAAATCACATTGCCATATGTTCCATTGTTCCGCACGATCACATCCTGCATGTCCTCACTCACGGAAAGAACATCATTTCCATCCTGCATGAAACTAAGCACCGCATATTTTTCGCTCCTATCAGGTTGCGCGAACGCATCTGAAAATCTTTTGCCGTCCAAAATCCTAAAAAAAGCAAAAAAGCCTTCATCAGCCTCCGCAAGACTCCTCTGCTCTGATGTGATGTCAAGCTTCAAAGCATAATCCAACTGGCAATCCTTAGGCAACATGTAATACGTCCTTTTGGTGAAAGCCCTGCCCTTTGCATCGGTCACATAATCAACATAGTACGAAGTGCTGGCGTCAGCATCGCGCACTGACATTCTCACCACAGCGCCATCCACGCCTTCCCATATCATGTTTGATGCCCTTCTAACCTTTATCTCACGTTCCATAAGGTCATTCGGACTGCCGCTTGTCATCTCGATTTTGCCCAGCATGTTGGCAGCGATTCTTATCAATTTGGCATAAGCGTATTTACCCGTCACAACCTTATGCTTGAAAGCCGCTTCAGCAGCGCGCACCATTTCCTCAACAGCCTTCGCATCTCTGTATTTCTCATAATGCTCCACAGACTTGGAGTAATGGGCAGCAGCCTCCTCCTCGCCAGCGGCAACACGTTTCCCCACATCAGGATTATACCTATAAATATCACGATAAGGTACGGAAACTTCAGCAGCATAAGCATTCGCGCCATCTGATAAGGCCGAGCTCTCCCGGACAACGCTAAAAAGATCCGAAGGAAGGGATGTTGCGCCGAAAAACGACGAAGTACGATTCCTGGCAGCCACCACAACGGATTCGCGAAGCTTTTTCAACTCATCCGGCTCGAGCGAGCGAAAATCATCTCCGGAACATTTCTCTGTCAGAAAAACACTATAGCTGTTGTCCTCATCCAGCGGACGCCCCCACCATGACGGCATGCCATCAGCGCCGCCAACGCTTGCGCATGAAATAACAACGAAAAACGAAACCGCCAAAATGAAAACACGCAATGCAGGCACCCTCGAATGCGATCCCAAAGCGCTGCGCAAGCAACAGATTTTAAGAAGCGACCCCAATCCGATCATCTTGCCACTATTATATTCTTTATTCCACAAGACGGGAAAGCCTTTCGGATGTTATCCAGCACATATTCCTTTTTTGCGGCGAATTGCATTGCCGCAGCAGCAGAATTGGCCTTAACGCCCAAAACGCCATCCTCATAATATTCAGGCATGCAAAAGCGAGTAAGGACACCATCTCCGACAATATCACTCCACGAAGCTCTTATCTTTGAAAACACGTCGGATTTTCCGCATGAATACCCTATCCTGCCCGCAATATCAGATAACACACTCCTCCAATCAGCCTCTTGCGCCATCACGCCCTCCTATTGCGCCGCCGGCCATCTTGTAAATGCGCATATCGTCGCAACAGCCTTTATAGAAGCTCTCCTGAGGCAAAAAAGTATAGAAAACCTGCCGGTACTTCAGAAGATGATTAAAAACAAGAAGCTTCTTCCCCTCATCGAGTTCCAAAAGGACATCATCCACCAGAACAACCGGCGAAAAACCCATCCTGTCCCTAATGATCTCAACGAATGCGAATTTCAGAATTATACTCAAAAGCCTGATCTGACCAGTCGAAAAATCATCCTTGACAAGCCTGTTATCGTAATAGAATACGAAATCATCGCGATGCGGTCCGATCG
>CADBSO010000014.1 GCA_902797395.1 uncultured Spirochaetales bacterium | reverse complement strand
GACTATGGTGTAGAAGCAGTCGGCGTAGAAGAACGCGAGGCGTATGGCGGACTGGAACGAGCCCTCGTTGTTGTAGGTCAGAGGGCTGGTAAGCCTCTCATGCGTCCTTTCGAGGGAACCGGCTACTTTTTGCGCATCCATTTGCCAGGCCGATCTGACAAGAAGCTCGGATTCGCGAATCATCCCGAGAATAGCCTCGTGTTCTCCGTTGACCGTGATTGCGTTGAGCCATTCCCCTCTCACTTCGCGGTTTGGAATAAAACACGTTCGCGTCCGTTCGTCATAGGAAAGATACCCCAGATGACAAAGGTATGTGAAAACATCATCCTTGCACCTTATGCTGGAGGGATTATTCAGGAAAAGCGTGGTATTAACCGCTACGCTCCCGCCGGAGATCATGATCTCAATATCCTCTCTTATCCCTTGCATATCATAGCGAATGTAATCAAGTATGGCCTCATATTGCGATGTCTGACTCCAATACGGCTTGTATTCGCCGTCTTGCATCGCGCAAGCTACCGACCGGGGAGCATAAATCTCCTGACCCTTTATCTTATAGCCGTCATACCAGCTCCGGCATTCAAGGAAATCCATGCCATAGGCTTCGCACAAATCTCGCACCTCATCCTGAGTGAAACCCGAAAACGATGCGAAGCGACCGGGATCAAGAAACGTGATCTCCCTGAAGTTGTTAAGCTTGCTCTGCGCCTTATCGCGTATCACAGGCAGGATGCCAGTAATGTATGCCAACGCTATGCACGACGAGACATCGGCGCTTTTGAAAAGCACATTAAGGAACTTCAGATACTCATCAAGCAAGCAAGAAGCGTCATCGTCGCGAAAAACAACATCATACTCGTCGATAAGGACCACAAAACCGGTTTTTGTGGTCTTGAAAGCCTTTATTATGCATTCTGATATGTCGCAACCGTCAAACCCAACACCAGGAAATTCCTCTTCGAACTCGGATCTCACCGCACAGGCCATGCGCGAAAGCGCTTCTGAGCCATACCCCGACCAAAATCTGTTCATATCAATGCGAAGAACATTATATTTGTTCAAATGCTTGCCATAAAGCGGATCGCCGGAAATTTTCAAATCGCTGAAAAGACGCGACGAATCGCAGCCAACAGAATAATATGCCGCAAGCATGGATTCCGCCATGGTCTTGCCGAAGCGACGAGGACGCGAAACGCAGAGAAAGCGGTCAGGCGTCATGATCACTTTATTGAGCTCGGAAATCATCAAGGACTTATCCACATATATCTGACCATTCAATATGATTTGAAAGTCATTATTATCAGGATTAACATACAGACCCACAGCACAACGCCTCCGACATATCCGATTATACCAAATCAAAGGCTTCGCCTCAAGGAAACCTCATAAGAAGCAAGCCATGTACGGCGGCAGACATACGATCCTGTCGTTTTTTACGGAAAGGTTCTTGGGATGTATCACATACGCCCGCTCCGCTCTGGTTCCGAACTTGCTCAGAAACCTATCCAGCGAAACGGTTGTATAGTTCTTGGATGACTTCACTTCAATGGGGATCAATTTCTCATTGACTCTTCCTCCGGTTGAGAGAAGGAAATCTATCTCGATGTCATTGCGATGCTTCTCGGCATTGTATCCTACATAATAAAACAAGCGATGCGATTTAGCCGCAAGCATCTGGGCGACCGCATTCTCATACAGCATTCCCTCATTCAAGGAGAGCTTATCCATAAGAATCTTCATGTGCAAGCCCTCGGAAATCACCTCTTCCTCGTCAAAAGCATGAGACAGCAATAGGCCGGTATCTGCCATGTAGCATTTCACATATGTTCTGTCCTCGTTTAGCGATAACCCGATGTTCGGATCGGATACGTTGAAGCATTCGTTGCAAATCATGGAATCCGCCAGCCAAAAAAAAGTGTCCTCATAACTTTCATATGACTGGCCTTTTGCAATGCTGCCAATCACAACCCTCTTATCATGCTTGGAGAGAAACGAAGGAATCTGATCATATATTGCAGCGACTTTCGACTGATACCTGTCATCGATCTTCCGTATGTCATTTCTATACAAATCCAAAATGACGCGCTTTCGGACATCAGCTGCTACATAATCGCCCCCCTTGTCAAGAAAATCGCTTACCACTTGCGGCATGCCGCCAATAATCATATATTGCCTGAAAAGCATCATCATGCGTTTGTGCAGAAGCGGCGGGACTTCCTTTTGCGCCATAAAGAATGCAAAGGACTCGTCGAATGCCTGGCGAGCCTGCATAGCCCAGCAGAACTCCTCGAAATCCAGAGGATGCATCCTTACCGCCTGCTCTTCGGACGGAATGACTATGTCTCTGACATTTCTCTTTATGGATATCAGCGATCCGGTTTCCACATAATCATATCTTCCATCCTCGACCAATGCCTTTATCGCCTCGCGCGCCTTAGGAAAAGCCTGCACCTCATCGAATACAATCAGAGATTCCCTCTCATATAGCGCAACTTCATATTTGGATCTCAATAGAGAGAAAAGCTGATCAAGATTTTCAAGGCAATCAAAGAATATCTGCCTGACATCCGGCGATACTCTGGAAAAATCTATTATCAGATGACTCCTATACTCCCTTTTGGCGAATTCCGATACAATCGTCGACTTTCCCACCCTGCGCGCGCCTTCTACCAGAAGCGCAGTCCTGCCTTGGGATTCGTTTTTCCACTTCAAAAGCCTGTCATACATCTTCCTCTTAAGCATTTTCACCACCAAATACCAATTTTTCGCATATTATAGGCTATTTGTTGATAATACGCAATGTATAGATATTGATTTTGTTGATAATGCGCAATGTTAGTCAAAAGAGGTTTTTCGAACCATAAAAAAACCGCTCCAAAAAACCTGCTGGATTCTTTGAAGCGGCCAATGGTCACGAAGCGCCTGAAACGCTAGGAATATCAGAACAGCTTGCTCAGCAACTTATTGGTAACGGTATTGGTGACATTCTGCCTCCAAGTGGCGTTCTTGGTCAGAATCTTCTTCTGCTCCTCATTGAGGCCGTCTATATTGAGGGCACTTCTAAAAACCTCAGAGTCCGAATCTGCCTGACGCCTTTCCGGCCATAAAACCGACAAAAAGCCTCGGAATACGACAGTATTCCTATGTTTTTCGCCGTTTTTCTGCCTCGAAAATCCGCAGGCATTTTCAAACAGCAGGTTTTTAGAAGTGCCCTCGAATGTGTTGATTCTTGTAAGTATGCATGTGGTCTGGCTGTCAAGCCAGACCCCTTCCATGCAAGTATAGCATGGAAGGGCGCAGGGTTCGGAACGGTTTTAGAGTTTTCAGAGGTTCGGGGTTTTGCAAGCTCGCTACGAATCATTCCGAAGGGATTTTCTCAAAAGCGCCTAACACTTCACGTAATTTTAAAATGAGTTTTGGAAAAACCTCCTATACAAAATTTTTCGGTTATAGTGGAAACTTTCTTTGATACTATAAGGTTTTTCGATTATAATGGAAATATGAAAATCATTGAAAGGGAAATTGTCAACTCGATAATCAAGCAATACGCTGGGAAAAAGGTCATTAAAGTCCTTGCTGGAATAAGAAGGTGTGGAAAGTCTTTCATTCTAAGACAGATACGCGATAAGCTGAAGTCAGAGCTCGAATATTGCGAGAGCCAGATCATATATATCGACTTTGAGGATTTGAGAAACCGAAATCTGCTGAACCATATCAATCTGTTCGACTTCATAACCGAAAGAACAGGACGCCTCAAGCAAAAGAAAGCATGCCTGCTGTTCGATGAAATACAAGAAGTGGAGGGCTGGGAGAGGGTTGTCAACAGTTTTTACTCACAGGAAGATTTCAATTACGACATTTTCATAACAGGCTCCAATGCGAAGCTGCTATCATCTGAACTATCCACCCTCATTTCAGGACGGTTCGTCAATATTGAAATACACCCTTTCTCCTATTGTGAGTTTCTCGAAGCGAACGAATTGAAGGACAGCGACGCATCATTCGAAGCTTATATGCGATACGGCGGGTTTCCAGGACTAGCCGATTTCATCGGGAATGAGAACGCAATCACCGGCTACCTTGGCGGAATCTACTCCACTATCCTTCTGAAAGATGTGATTTCGAGAAACAAGATAAGGGATGCCGCTCTGCTTGAAAAACTGATATTATTCCTTTTCGACAACATGGGTAACGTCTTCTCCGGCAAAAGCATCCACAATTTCATGAAGAGCGAGAAGCGCAGCCTATCGGTGGAAACCATATACGACTACATAGGCTATCTTGCCAATGCGCTGTGCTTTCGCAAAATCGGAAGGTTCGACGTGAAAGGCAAACGCCTGCTAGAAACCATGGAGAAATACTATGCTGCGGATTGGGGATTGAAGTACCATTTGCTGGGATTCGACGACAAGAGCGTTCCCGGTCTGCTCGAAAACATCGTATTCATCGAATTGCTCCGAAGGGGGTGGAACGTGAAAATCGGCAAAATTGACGACCTGGAAATAGATTTCGTAGCGGAAAAGAACGGCGTAAGGCATTACTTCCAAGTATCATATCTGCTGGCTTCCGAACAAACCATGGAACGCGAATACAAACCGCTTCTGAAAATAAAAGACAGCTTTCCCAAAACCATTTTGTCGCTCGATGCATTGCCGCTGTCAAACGAAAACGGAATAGTCAGGATGAACATCAGAGACTTTCTGCTGCAAAGGGAAGCGACATCAAATGCATTCTACGGGCAGAGCAATCAAATCGTCTGAAACTTAACGAACATCCTCTGGTTTTTCACATTCAATATCTCGCGCACACCCCTTGCAATGCATGTTTGCAGAAAAGAGCGGCAGAAGCTTTCCCTGTCCATTCGGGCATCGGAATACAGAGCAGGCATCGCTCCCTTGAACAGATAGCTCCCCACAAGTCCTTGTATGCATATGCGTATTCCAGCGAATATACGAACATCCAGCAACAACTATCGATGCCTTTCAAACCCCGCAAAATAAAAAAGCTCCCCTTTCGGGAGAGCTAGTAAAAGAATCCGAATCAAATCGGAATCATTGCTCCTTAATCAAGATCACCATTATTGGGATTTTCAACATTATCGTCATTAGGGTCATTAGCAGCAGCAATAGCGAACACACAGTTGGCGTTCGCATCAACGGTGATCTGACTCGCCAGCGCAGCAGGCTCCTGAGCGAGATCTGTCATCATGTTGGCCGGAATCGTTATCGCAAGCTGCGCATCGCTGGCAGCGGCCGGAGTTCCGGATATGGTCACCACAACGGATGTTCCGGCAGCCTGCACAGCCGCGGTCGCAGAAAGACCCTGAGGCAAATTCGTGAACCAAGTTGTAACCGTCTTGTTATCGTCCGTGAACGCCACGAACTTGGCGCCGGCAAGCGTTATCGTTACGGTCTGCGCATCAAGCGCAGCATTTTCCGTTCCGGATATCGTCGCATTGGCAACCGTAGCCGCAGGGCTGATGGCGAACTTGCAGTTCTCGTTCGCTTCAACGGTGATATCACTCGCCAGCTCAGCAGGCTCCTGAGCGAGATCGGTCATCATGCCGGCCGGAATCGTTATCTCGAGCGGCGCCGCGCTGGCAGCTTCCGGAGTTCCGGATATGGTCACCGCAACGGATGGTCCGGCAGCCTGCGCAGCCGCGGTCGCGGAAAGACCCTGAGGCAAATTCGTGAACCAAGATGTAACCGTCTTGTTATCGTTCGTGAATTCCACGAAACGGGCGCCGGCAAGCTCTATCTCTACAACAGCCTGGCCTTCAAGAGCGGTGTTGATCTTTCCGCTTATCGTCGCATCGGAAACCCCAGCATACGCGGCCTTGGCTTCCCAATACGCGAAATCGTTCGTGTCGACGACGAGATCCGACGAGCCGCTCCACAT
>CADBSO010000013.1 GCA_902797395.1 uncultured Spirochaetales bacterium | reverse complement strand
GGTTGCTCCAATTTGCCATTGGAATGAATTTCGCATGAAATTGTGAAGTGGAGAGTGGTTATGTTCAGAAAATTGGTTATTTGCTTGTTATTGCTCGCATTAGGCTTTAGCGCATTTTCCGCTACACAGCTTCCCGAATATGTTCCCTACGAGGAAGAGGAGTTTCCCGAATGGTCTAGGAAACTCAGACGGGCAGAGGTGATCGCATTGGGAGCTACTGCCATAACTTATCCTTTGATAGGTTTGTTTGCTAAGTTCGACGATAGCAAGATGGATGGGTTTCTTATTAAGTTCGGCATATCGGCTGCTGCCGGAGCTGTCATAGCCCTTGCTGATTATATCATCGGTGAAGTCAATGCGAATTCAAAGTCCAAACCGCAGGAAAATCCGCCTGTGATTTTCCTGGATCCGGAGTCCAAGGAGGCGTTGATGCTGGAGGAGATGAAGCGCGCCGCCGCTTCCCGAGAGTCTTCCGATAACAAGGATTCGGAGGTTCCGCAGGATGAGAAAGAAAGCGCTATGTGAGGAAAGAATGAGGCTGGATGCTTTTCTGGCATCATGCGTTCCGGACATTTCGCGCAGTGCGGTCAAGGAGCTGATTGGCGATGTTAGTGTGAACGGGCGTGCAGTAACAAAGCTCTCCAAATCTGTTTTTCCTGGTGATGAGATCGAGTTTCTGCTTGATGACGAGCGCTGTGACATCAGGAATCCTGATACGCATTCCGATCCGATTGACTTGGATGTCATTCACGAGGACGATTGTCTGCTTGTGATAAACAAGCGTCAGGGCGTTCCGGTTCATCATGGCAACGGGCATTATTCCGGAACAATAGAGGATGGGCTTTATTTCATGATGGATGATGCGCGTCGTGAGGAAATGGCGGAGTTCAGATATGGAATCGTGCATAGATTGGATATGGATACATCCGGCTTGATGGTGATAGCAAAGACGAGGAGAGCGGCGGAATTCCTGATAGGCGAATTCAAATCCCATAGGGTGCTCAAGGAATATCTGGCTTTGGCAAAGGGGCTTGTTCCTGCAAGCGAAGGGAGATTGGAGACCGGTATCAGGCGCAGCGATAGGAACAGGTTGAAATTCGAGACATGTCCTTGTGGCGAAGGCAAGCTGGCCATTACGGAATACAAGGTGCTGAAGTATTTTTCAGATAAGGCGACGCTTTTAAGCGTCCTTTTGAAAACAGGAAGAACGCATCAGATAAGGGTGCACCTTAAAAGCATGGGCAATCCGATATTCGGGGATGCGATTTATGGATTCGGAAAAGCCGATGGAATGTCGTTGATGCTTCATGCCAGAAGGTTGGGTTTCGAACATCCGAATGGAGGGCATATGGAATTCGATAGCGGCGTGCCGCTTAGGTTTGAGCGGATTGAAGAGGGCATTGGCGGTTTATGATAACGGAAAAAGGCGAAGTGGCATTGCTTTCCAGCACATCGTTTCAAGTGAGAATCGGCGATGAGCTTGTCAATGCGGTTATAAAGGGAAAGCGATTGAAGGGCGCGCCCAAGGTCGTATCGGGCGCATGGGATAAGAAAAAGGCGCTTTTGGATAATTCTCTTTGCGTTGGCGATTTGGTCGATCTTGAGTACGAATCCGGAAGCTGGAAGATAACAGGATTCAGGGAAAGGCTCTCGTCGTTTGTCAGGTATAATTTCATTAAGAGAAAACTGCAGGCCATAGGCGCCAATTTCGATGTGCTGTGTATCGTGGCTTCGCATTGTTCTCCGGAGATGAATTCGTTTTTCGTCAATACCGCGCTTACAGGCTTGGATGGAAAGTGCGGGATCGCATTTGTTTTTTCCAAATCGGATCTGCCATTTTCTGAGGGTGATCTTGCGGTGATCGATTCGATACGCAAATCAGGCTTTGATGCGATTTGCCTGTCGTCCAAATCCGGTGATGGCATATCGGAGCTTCGTTCGATGATAGAAGGCCGGACGGCAATGTTCATAGGGGAGTCCGGCGGAGGAAAAAGCACTCTTTTAAATAGGATATTCGGAAGGGATATTCAAGCCGTAGGAGATTTGTCGAAAAAGAAGTCGACAGGATGCCATACCACTACCTCATCCGTTCTTCTCTGCGATGGCCCGCTGAAGGTGATTGATACGCCGGGGATAAGATTTGTCCGCCCGCTGCTTCTCGCCAGGGCGCAGATAGAATTCTGTTTTCCCGATCTTTTTGGAATAGGCTGCAAATATGCTGATTGCACTCACATGGGTGAGGCCGGATGCAACGCTGATGCCGAAGCCGCATCAGGCAGGGTATCTTCGTTGCGTTTGGATGATTACAGGCGAATGATGTCTGCCGATGCGTTTTTGAGTTGAGATGCCTATGATGCCTGAAAATGTTCTTGGTATAAATTCCAGATCCGAATTTCGGAAATGGCTTGAGGAGCATTGCGAAAGCGAGAAGGAATGCCGCATTGCGGTCAGAAAAGGCCGCCCGATCGAAGGCGAGAATTGCCTTTGGTATTTGGATGCGGTGGAAGAGGCGCTGTGTTTCGGGTGGATTGACAGCAACTGCATTTTCAAGGACGGAAAGGCATATCAGCGTTTCAGTCCTCGTAGGAAAAACGGCAATTGGACGGAGCTGAACAAGGAACGGGTTCGCAGGCTTGTTAAATTGGGGCTGATGAGCTCCCAAGGCATGAAGGCGCTCCCCAAGGGCTTTAACAGATTCAGCATGGACAAGGAGGTTGAAAGGGCGCTTAAGGCCGCTCGCGTGTGGAGCAGGTTCAAGTCCTTTCCGGAGCTTTATCGGCGGGTGCGGTCCAGCAATGTGGCGTTTTATAGGAAAGTGGATGCGGAGACTTATGCTGCGGCGCTTGAGAATCTCATATCCAATACGAGAAAGGGAATCATGTATGGCGATTGGAATGATTACGGCAGGTTGCTGGACTATTGATGCTTGATGAGGGGTAATGCCTTGCGCTTGTCCGGAGACTTTGAGTTTTAAAAAAAAGCTTTTAAAATGTCCTCCTTCGTTTCGCTCGCTATTTTGAATCAGAGTTCTTTTTTCTCTTTTCAAGAAAAAATGCCAACGGATTCTTCGGGAAATGTTTTCTCTTGAGAAGAGGAAAGCGCCAATATGTGCGGTATTCGAGGTTTTCCTAAGGAAAACCTTGGTTCAAAATAATCTCCGTGTCGTTTTTGAAATGAGTTTTGGAAAAAAACCTTAAAAGCGTATATATGTTGTCTGACGAATATGCGCGTTTTTCGCTGGGATGTTCGTTTGGATAGGCGGAGTCCTGCTTTTGACTGGTTTTTTTGGCTTGAACAGCGTTTTGCTGTTTTCCCGATTCCGTGATTTGTCGGGTGGTCAGCTGTTTTGACATGCTCTGCGTGTCAAATGTATGATTGGTGACTGGCTATGGTCGAATAAATGCGTTCGGGCATGGCCGAGGTGAATGGACTGGAGGATGATATGGATGATAAGGATGCTTCCGGCGAGAAGACTTTGGATGATGTGATATTGGAAAATCCCGAGCTGGCTGAGGAGCTTCTCAATTCGATGAACCTTAAGGCGCGTTATTGCAATAAGGACTTTGATAAGTTCGCGGAGAGCTTTTGTCGTGTGCTTGGAAGTACGGTGAATAAGGCCAAGAGGAAAAAGGAGGAGGTCGAGCAGAGGAAACGTGATGAATTCATGAGCATGGATATGCCTGTTGATTTCGAAAGCGCTTTTTCATCTGATGAACTTGATCCGAAGGACTTGCAAACCGTATCTGATGTTCAGGATGCTCTTACTCTTTCCTTGTGCAATTATGCTTGCGTCAACATAGAATACATAGCTTCTATCAGTTCAAAGAGCATGAAGGAGGTGATAAGCGAGCTTAGGGGCAGGATTTTTTTGGATCCGAGGAGGATTGATCCTGAAAGGTTCTATAAGGGCTGGGTTTCACGCGGCGAATATCTTTCCGGGAATATCATTGAGAAGCTGAATGCCGCTAAAGAGGCGAATTCGAGGTATCCGGGGTTTTTTGATGAGAACATAAGGGCTCTTGAGGAAGTCATGCCGGAATGGCTTGATGCAGATGAGATATTCGTGTCGCTGTCTTCGCCATGGGTGCCGAAAAAACATATTGAAAACTTCATAAGAGCCATATTGCGCAAGGAATATCGCGCCACGCACGACCCTCTTACCTCAAGTTGGAGCCTCTCATGCATGAAGGGGTATCGCATAGATGCTCTTGTGAGCGCTATGTACGGAACGAAGAGGATGGATGCTATTGAGATAATTGAGAAAACGCTGAATCAGCAGCCCATTGTGGTTCGTGACAGCAGATCCGCATGGACGGTTTATGGGAATAAGACCGAATATGTTGTGAATGAGAAGGCCACTTTGCTTGCTCAGGAGAAGCAGCAGCTTCTGATAGCCGAGTTCAGGAAGTGGATATGGAGGGACAAAGGACGTGCTGATGAGATAAGGCGATTGTATTACGAGAAGTTCTGCTGCAATCGCAGCAGGGTTTTTGACGGTTCGTATTTGAAGTTTCCGGGTCTTAGCGAAAAGGTGCGGTTGTATGATTATCAGAAGGATGCGGTAGCTAGGATCATTTTTTCTCCGAATGTGCTTTTGGCGCATGATGTCGGAAGCGGAAAAACCTATGAGATGATAGCTGCTGGCATGGAGCTCAGGCGTTTGAAGCTGGCGAAAAAGCCTTTGTATGTTGTCCCTAACAGCATATTGGGCCAATGGAAGAAGTTTTTTCGTATGATGTATGAGAAGGCGAAGGTGCTTGTGGTGACGCCATCTTCCTTCGCTCCTGCAAAGCGTTGCGCGGTTCTGAAGTCCATAAGGGATGATGATTTCGATGCCATATTGATGCCGTATTCGTCTTTTGGCATGATTTCGCTTTCGCCAGATTACTATATGGATAAGATACATAAGCTGAAGGCTCAGATTGATGAAGCGAAAAAAGACCCTGATCGGAATACTTCCGCATTGAGAAGAAAGATGTCTGCCGTTCGCAGGATGGAGACAGATCTATTGAAGAAACTTGAGATAGAGAGGCGGGAGGCTGCCGGTAAGGAGATCATATATTTCGAGAGCTTGGGGATAGATAGGCTATTCGTGGATGAGGCGCATAATTTCAAGAACGTCTCTTTTGATACTAAAATGTCCAATGTGCTCGGGCTGAACAGCAAGGGGAGTGAAAAATGCGATGATATGGCTGATAAGGTTTCCTGCATACAGCGTTTGAACGGCGGCGGCGGCGTGGTGTTTGCCACTGGAACCCCGATCACCAATTCCATAGCGGATTGCTATGTGATCCAGAGATATCTTCAAAGCGGTGATTTGGAGGTTCTCGGATTGTCCGGTTTTGATAGCTGGGCCGGAATGTTTTGCGAAATAACCAGGGATTTTGAAATAGATGTTGATACATCGAAATACAGGATGGCGAGCAGGCTTTCCAAATTCCATAATCTTCCCGAACTTTCCAGCCTTTTGTCGAATGTGGCGGATTTTCACCATATTGATGATAATAAGGAGATTCCTAAGTTTGATGGATGGACGGATTGCATAATTCCTAAAACTCCGGAATTCGAGAGTTTCATAGCGGACATATCCGTTCGTGCCGATTCTGTTCGCAATGGCAGTCCAAGAGAGATCACGTCGCATGGCGAAACGATTATTGACAATATGCTTCTTATTACTACGGATGGCAGGAAGGGGGCGCTTGATCTGAGGTTGGTTGATTTGCCTGGAGACTCATCCCAGCCCATGTCGTCCGCAAGCGGATCCAAGGTCTGGAAATGCGCTTCAAATGTATTTGATGTCTACAAGCGCTATGAGGATTCCCGTTCGGCTCAGCTGGTTTTTTGTGATATCTCCGTTCCGAAAAAAACATTCAACATATATGATGAGCTGAAAAGGCTTCTGATCGATTTCGGAATACCTTCCGACGAGATAGCATACATTCATGATGCGACTTGCGAGAGGGAGCGTGTGAGGATAATGGATTCTGTAAGAAAAGGCGATATCCGTGTTCTTATAGGCTCCACATTCAAGCTCGGGATCGGAGTGAATGTCCAGGAGAGGCTGGTTGCTGTCCATCATATTGATGTGCCATGGCGTCCGAGTGATATGGTTCAGCGCGAAGGAAGGATTTTGCGACAGGGGAATACGTCTGAGAGGGTGCATATATACAGGTATATCACCGAGAACAGCTTTGACGCTTATTCGTGGCAGCTTTTGGAAACAAAGCAGAATTTCATTTCCAGGCTTCTTAGCGGGGATGTGAGCGAAAGGGATGAGGCTGATGTGGACGGCACCGTTTTGAATTATGCTGAAGTGAAGGCTTTGGCTGTTGGCAACCCTTTGATTAAGACTAGGGTGGAGAAATCAAACGAACTCAAGAAATTGAGAAAGCTGCGCTCCGAATGGAAGGATGAGAGGATCAGGATCCAACGCAATGTCTTCAAATATGAAAAGGATGTTGCGCGCTTGACGCGGCACATGGAGGATGCCGCGCAAGATGGCGAGTTCATAAGAATGATGCTGTCTGCCAAGCAGAACAAGAAAGGGAAGTCGGCTGCGGATGCTAGGAAATCCTTGCGGGAAAGGATATTCGCCGGAATAAACCGTTGTATTTTGGAATCCAAAGAAGAGAAGATTGCGGAATATGAGGGGTTTGATGTCATTGCGCCTTCATACGACTTGGAGGCAAAGCAATTCGTTTACATTTGCCGCAAGGGCAAGTATAAGGTTGAAGTGGGCAATAATCCGCTCGGCATTCTTATCAGACTGGATAATTTTTTTGAGAACTTTGAAAAGTATTTGTCCGAGCAGAATCAGACTCTAAGGGAGAAACAGGAATATATTGCGGATGCCAGGCGCGATATGAGCAAAGATGATGAGTTCGCGCCGCGGATAAAATGCGTTTACGAGGAATTGAGAGCCATAGATAGGGAATTGGGGGTGTCGGTATGATTCGAGATGAAGTCGCAAGCGATCTTCCGGCTGTTGGCGCAAGCAAGCTTGTTGATATGCTGTCGGAAGCGTATGTGTCATTGATAAGAAGCGGTCAGCCGTTTTCGATGATGCCGTCCGTTATGCTCTGGGGGCAGCCGGGCATAGGCAAATCGCAAGCGGTCAGGCAAATTGCCCAGCGTGTCGCAAGCCAATCCGGACGCAAGGCGCATATCGCCGATGTCAGGCTCATCCTTTTCAATCCGATTGACTTGAGGGGCATACCCTCTGCTGATGCGAAAAAGGAGTTTTCGGTTTGGCTTAAGCCGGAAATCTTCAAAATGGATGAAGGCTCTAAGCATTTCAATGTGCTTTTGCTTGATGAGATCACGGCTGCGCTGCCTAGCGTTCAGGCGGCAGCGTATCAGCTGGCGCTTGACAGGTCGATAGGAGAGCACAAGCTGCCTGATAATTGCGTTGTGATTGCAGCGGGGAACAGGGTTACTGACAAATCGGTTGCGTATAAGATGCCGAAGGCGCTTTCCAATCGCCTGATGCATTTTGAAGTGAAATCGGATTTTGACGAATGGAAGAGGTGGGCGTTGCAGGCTGGAATCGACTCGAGGGTGATAGGCTTCCTGTCCTTCAGACATGATTTGCTCAACACTTTCGATTCCGCGGATGATTCCGTAGCATTCGCAACTCCGAGAACATGGGAGATGGTCAGCAATATCCTGTCGCGGGAATATGCTTCGGATTTTGATTGCCATGCTCTCGTTTGCGGTCTTGTCGGAAATGCCAACGCGCATGAATTTCGCGCTTTCATGGATGATTGCGCGAGCATTCCGGATATTGACGATGTGTTTGGAGGCAGGGAATGTGAGGTTCCGACGAAGGTTTCGAGCCTTTACGCATTGTGTTCGGCAATGGTCGCGGAAGCCGCAAAACGGATGTCGGATATGCGGCAGATAGACAATTCGCTTTCGTATGCCGCCCGCTTGCCGCGCGATTTCGGGATAATGCTTGTTTCGGACTACCAATCATTGGGTGATGGGTTTGACAGGAAATTGATGAAATCGCAGTCTTTCATGCGGCTTCTGAATAAGAATTCCGCCATACTCAACGGCTTGAGGAAGAAATGACATGTCTGATTTTTCCGCATTGAACCGGCAAACGCCGGAGCGCATCAGGAAACTGACGCAGAAGCTGTATTTTTCCAAGATGAGGATATTGCTTGATAACGGATTCTTCGGATATCTTCTGCTGCAGATGAAATTCGTATTCACTAATTCGATTGCAAATGCGACAGCAGTGGCGTGTACGGATGGCGAAAGCATATTCTTCAATCCCGATATGCTTGAGGCTATGGAAGACGATGAGCTTGATTTTGTTGTCATGCATGAGGTGATGCACGTTGTTCTCAAGCATGCTAGCAGAAGCCTGCCAGGTGTTGATGGCAACAGAATGAATGTGGCAATGGATATTGTGGTGAACTCGAACATAATGTATGCCATTGACAAATGCTGCAAGGAGCCGGTGTTTTCGCACTTGGGGGTTCCCATGCATTTGACTCCTGGAGGGGCGGAGGGCTATCTGTATTCCGCTGAGGAAGTGTATGCCATGCTTGGAAAAGACAGGCTGGCTGCTGCGCGCGGCAGAGCCGGCCGAAACCGCAAGACATCAGTTGACAGTCATGAGAAATTCACCGGAACCGAAGCGGGAGATGATGACTCTGACGCTATCGATAGGATGGTGGAGAAAGCCTGCGAGTATGCCGATAGGCGTGACAAATGCAAGTCTCATGGCGTTTCGGGCGGTTCGTTCGGAGGGCGAGGGCTGGTTCCGGCATGTGTCAGGAGGATAATCGAAGGGCGTAAGGCTTCGGCAGTGGATTGGAGAACTGTTTTGAATGATTTCGTCCAGAAGGCGTTTTCCGATTATGATTGGACATTCATGCCTCCCGACGCGCGATACGGATTCACGGATTTCTATTTGCCCGGTTTCAATGCGGATTGCGCAGCCGGCTTTTCGGTGGGGAATGTTTTTTTTGCTGTTGATGTTTCCGGTTCGATGAGTATGGGCGATGTGAGCAGATGCTATAGCGAGGTCCTTTCGGCGGTCTTGCAATTAGAGGGTAGAATCGACGGATATTTCGGATGTTTTGATGCTGATATGAATGCCGTTGTGAAATTTTCGGGCATGAGTGATTTGGATGAAATTGAATTTGTTGGTGGCGGAGGAACCGATTTCGGCTGCATATTCAGGTACATAAAAGAGAATATGAGGGATGAACCTCCCGCTGCTGTCATTGTGCTTACTGATGGCAAGGCGCCTTGCCCTACTGAAGAGGAGGCGTTGCGTCTTCCGGTTTTGTGGGTGATGACAAGCGATGCTCACTTCGATTTTCCGTACGGCAGAACCGTGGTTATGAGGAAGAATCCGAATCGCACATAGAAGCGTGTCGCCTATAGTTTCTCTTCCATTATGGTTTTCAGCGGTTTCATTCCTGATTTCGCGTAAAAGGCTTTGGCATTGTCATTGCCTTCCCATACCGACAGCCTTATGCCTGTTGCTGAGATCGTTTTGGCGTATTCCCTGATGTGGGTGTAGAGCTGGCTGCCGATTGACATTCCTCTGACGCTTTCATCGACACACAGGTCATCTATGCATATGTGCGTTTCCGGCAGAAGCGATGTCGTTTCCTCCGTTTTTTCGATGATGCAGAATGCGTATCCTGTCAATTTTCCGTCGCTTTCGAATACGAATATGGGTTTTGACTTGTCCGATAGGATCGCAAGCAGATCGAAGCGGGTGTATTTTATTCCACCGGATTTGAATATGTCGGGTCTGATTGAGGCGTGTATGGCATGGACTTGCTTCAAGAGATGGAGCAATCCGCCAATATCGTTTTCGTTTGCAAGTCTTATCATACGGCAACCGCGCCGGCGCGGTTGCGCAACGGCGTTTTAAAATCCTTGTCATTATAAGCGTTCCGCAAAGGAAAATCAATCTTGAGGCGTGAAATCCGAGCGGCGGATCGCAACGCGACAGGCTGGAATGCGATTGACAAATTGTTGTAAAAGTGGTATAAAAAGCAAAATTTTCTATTATAAGGCGTTTCATATCCTGTTGCTTTAGGGCACTTTAAATTTGCTGTCCGGAGAGCGCCTGTGGATCTCAGAGGCGCCTTTCAAGGTTAAAAGCGCATATGGGACGAGTGGGGATACAGGATACTTCGATACGCGATTTGGCTTCGGCGAGCGATTCCGCGGTTCTCTTCAAGGAGAAAATAGAGATAGCCAAGCTTCTTGACAGGTTGGGAGCGGATGTCATCGGATTGCCGCTATGGACGGGATCCAAGGCTGATTTGCTTCTTATCAAAGCGGTGGCGATGGATGTGAGGAACGCATCCGTTTCGGTTGCTATAGGGCTGGATGCTCCTGGTTTGGAACGGCTGCAGGATGCGATTTGCCTTGCCGTTAGGCCGCGATTGGCTGTCCGGTGCATGGTCTCGAGTGTCGGGATGGAATATCTTCAGGGCAAAAAGGAGCCGCAGGTGCTGCAATCCGTTGCCAAGACGGTGTCCGAGTGCTCGAAGCTTGTCTCCGATGTTGAATTCGTTATATTGGATGCGAGCCGGGCTGATGGCCAGTTCCTGGCAAAGGTTGCCGATGAGGCTATTAGAAGCGGCGCCAATATCATAACATTGTGCGATACCGCAGGTCTTGTTTTTCCGCATGAAATCGAATCGAGGAGAAATCTGTTCGTGTCGTCTCTGACCGCTTTCGATCCTGGCAAAGTCAAATTGGGTGTAAGGTTTTCCGATTCGCTGAAAATGGGAGCTGCTCTTACCTACTATGCATTGAAAAGCGGCTTTGATGAGATTTCCGTTTCATTCGCAGGAAGCGACGCTCCATCTCTTTCGAATGTGGCCGGCGTTCTTTCCGCGCAGCAGACAGACGCTTCCGGACTGTTCGGGATTGATGTCAGCAACATAAGAAATGTTTCCGCTAAGATACGCAGGATATGTGACGGAGCGGATGTCAGCGATAAGGTTGTTCGCTGCGGATCGGCCGATGAGGATGATTCGATTTTTCTGACGGCAAGCGATTCGAAGCAAACGGTCGGCGAGCTTGCCCATAAGCTGGGATATGATTTAAGCGAACAGGATTTGGCTGCGGTGTATGAGGCGTTTGCAAGAAACGTCAGGAAAAAGAAGCGGCTCGGAAGGAAGGAATTCGAATCCATTCTGGCTACTGAAGCCATGCAGGTTCCCGCTACTTATGTCCTGAAGGATTATGTTTATACATCCGGAGCATCGTCCAGGTCCATGTCGCATATAACATTGGAGAAGGATGGCAGGACTTTTGAGGGAATAGCGGTTGGAGATGGTCCGATTGACGCTTCCTTTTTGGCGATCGGAAAGATTGCCGGCCAGAAATACGAACTTGATGATTTTGTCATACGAAGCATAACCGAAGGTCAGGAATCGATGGGCGAAACTCTCGTCAAGCTTCGTTTCAACGGAAAGCTGTATTCCGGATGCGGCATATCCACGGACATCGTTGCTTCATCGATCAGGGCATACCTCATTGCGCTGAATAAGATAATCTGGGAAGAGGAAGGGAGTGTTAGGAAGTGAATCTGTCTTTTTCCACGCGCGGCTGGAATTCGCTGTCATGGACGGGTTTGCAGCAGGCTGCCAAGGACTTCGGCTTTTCCGGAATAGAAGTCTACAATCCTTTTTCGAGACCTGATCTGACGGCGAAGGGGCGTCCGCTTGACAGACGCAATGTGGCTCCGGCGGCCAGGGCGCTTTCGGATGCGAATTTGAAGGTGCCTTGTTTGGATTCGCCGTTGGATCTGGCGTGTTCTCGGGATCATCAGGCGATAGAGGATCTCATTGTTCTTGCTCATGATTTGCGTTGTCCGTTTGTGGGCGTTAAATCAACATCCGCATCCCCTGTCATCGCAGACCTCTTGGACTTTGCGCGCAAGACCGGCGTGGTGGTTCTTATTTCGACAAGGCTTGCGTTTGAGAGCACTGAGAAGCTGAGGGGTTTTCTTGATGAGTGCGCTGATGATTTTCTCGGAGCGCTCTGGGATGTGCATCATACTTTCAGGATAGGCGAGTCGGCAGCGGATTCGATACGCAATCTCGGGGCGTATGTCAAGCACGTGCATCTTAAGGACTCGTCGTCAGATGGGAAATACCAGCTTGTCGGAGATGGGGATGTTCCGATCGCATCGTTCATGCAAGCGTTGGGGTCGGTTGATTATGATGGGTTCATTTCGATGGAATGGAAACCGGAGTGGGGTGGTTCTGAAATAGGTTATGATGTCGCCCTTCCGTATTTCGTCAACTATATGAGTCAATTCGATTCTCCGCGGGGCAAACGCGGGTACCTGTATGACAACCATGACAAGACCGGAAAATACGTGTGGAGGAAATTTGATTTGGTTTCCCTTACGTTCTCGCAGGTCCTTTCGAGAATGGTTGAGGAATTCCCGGATCAGTATGCCTTCAAATATACGACTTTGGATTACACTCGTACATACAGGGAATTTCAAAAGGACGTGGATGATTTTGCCGCCGCTTTGATTTCGTTGGGAGTCAGGAGAGGCACGAAGGTGGCGATTTGGGCAACGAATGTTCCCGCATGGTTCATAACGTTTTGGGCTACTGTTAAGATTGGCGCTGTTTTGGTTACGGTAAATACGGCGTATAAGATTCACGAGGCCGAATATTTGCTGCGCCAAAGCGATACGCATACCCTCGTTATGATAGAGAAGTGCCTTGATTCGAATTACAAGGGGATAATCGAAACCCTTTGCCCCGAATTGAAGTCGACGAAGAAAGGGGAGCCCTTGAGATCCAGGAAGCTTCCGTTCCTGAGGAATGTCATCACGGTCGGATTCGAGATGGATGGGGCGTTGGATTTTGATGAGGCTATGGCTAGAAGCGAACTTGTATCGCATCGGGAAGTCGAGGCTATGGCAAGAGTGGTGCGTCCGGGCGATGTGTGCAATATGCAATATACGTCGGGAACGACTGGTTTTCCGAAAGGAGTCATGCTTACGCATTATAATGTCGTGAATAACGGAAAATGCATTGGAGACAGAATGGACTTGTCTACTGCCGACAGGATGATGATACAGGTTCCGATGTTCCATTGTTTTGGGATGGTGCTTTCGATGACATCGTGCATGACTCATGGCGCCACTTTGTGTCCGCTTCCTTATTTTTCCGCGAAATCGTCTTTAGCGTGCATAAATCAGGAAAAGATAACATGCTTTAATGGTGTTCCTACGATGTTCATAGCGATGTTCAATCATCCTGATTATGCCAAAACGGATTTCTCGCATATGAGAACGGGGATAATGGCTGGTTCGGGGTGTCCTCCTGAGCTGATGAAGAGGGCTGCGGATCCTAAGGAAATGAATATGACCGGAATCGTAAGCGTCTATGGTCAGACCGAGTCGGCTCCCGGATCCACAATGTCATCATGGGATGATCCGTTGGATGTCAGAACGGAAACGGTTGGGTATGCTTTTCCTCATGTGGAATGCAAGATCATCAACCCGGAGAACGGCGAGGAGGTTGGTCCGAATGTCAATGGCGAGTTCTGTTCCCGCGGATACAATACGATGAAGGGCTATTATAAGATGCCTGTGGAAACCGCCAATACGGTCGATAAGGACGGATGGCTTCATTCGGGGGATCTGGCAGCTAAGGATGAGAATGGAAATTTCCGCATAACCGGAAGGCTGAAGGACATGATAATACGCGGCGGGGAGAATCTTTATCCAAAGGAGATAGAGGAATTCATTTATACTCATCCCAAGGTCAGGGATGTTCAAGTCATAGGCGTTCCGGATGTGAAATACGGAGAGGAGGCTTGCGCTTGTATAATTCTTAAGGATGGTGAAACTGTTACGGAAGAGGAGATGTCCGATTTCATAAAGGCGTCTCTGGCTAGGCATAAGGTTCCGCGATACATACGTTTCGTGACATCCTTCCCGATGAATGCGGCTGGAAAGATATTGAAGTACAAGATGAGGGAAAACGCGATAAAGGAGCTTGGATTATGAGCAAGGAAAATACGGCGCAGCAAATAAGCGATATAGCAAAGAGGATAAGGGAACTCCGCGAGGTCGTTGGCTTCAGCGTTTCGCAGATGGCTGCGAAGACCGAAGTGAGTCCGGAGCAGTATTCGGCGTATGAGAACGGCAAGGAGGATTTTCCTTTTACTTTTCTTCACAAGTGTTCTTTGGCCTTTGGCGTAGAGCTTACTGCGCTTCTTGAGGGAAAGTCCGCGCGCCTTTCCTCATATGCGATTACAAGGAAAGGCGGCGGAGTCCTGACTGCGGAGGAGAATGGGATAGCGATCAGGAATATGGCGGCGATGTTTCGCCAAAAGCTTGCCACTCCGTATTTCGTGAAATATACGTATTCCGATGAATTGCAGGATAAGCCTATACATACGGTTACCCATGCCGGTCAGGAATTCGATCTTGTTTTGAAAGGGTCGATGAAGATCCGAATAGGCGAGCATGAGGAGATATTGAATGAGGGCGATAGCGTTTTCTATAAGTCGTCGACGCCTCATGGAATGATAGCCATAAACGGATCCGACGTGGAATTTTTGGCGATGATAATGTCTTCCTCGGAGCAGGAGCAGACGTTTGTAGTTGCTCCGCACAAGGAGGCGAAGCATCGGAGGACGCTCGGAATCGAGAAGTTCGTCAAAGTCGAAGAGAATGATGACGGTTCGCTCAAGAGCATCTCCTACGAACATGACGGCGAGTTCAATTTCGCATATGATGTGGTTGATTCGCTTGGAAGGAATTATCCGGACAAGCTCGCCATGGTTCATGTTTCCAATGACGGAACGGAAAGGCGTTTCACATTTAAGGACATCAAGGATTGTTCATCGAGGGCGGCGAATTATTTCGCTTCGCTTGGGATAAAACGCGGAGACAAGGTTCTTTTGATTCTCAAAAGGCATTATCAGTTTTGGTTTTCGATTCTTGCGCTTCATAAGATAGGCGCGATTCCGATACCCGCCACTAATCAGCTTGTCAGCCATGACCTTGAATACAGAATCAAGGCTGCTGGGGTTTCGGCTATCGTATGCACTGCCGATGGCAATGTCGCTCAGGAGGCGGAAACAGGCGAAAAGGCGGCCGGAGCAAAGCTCATCAGAGTGATTGTCAACGGCAAAAGGGAAGGCTGGCACGATTTCAACAGCGAGATCGGCTTTTTCTCCGATAATTATGAAAGACGGCCTGATTCCCCTTGCGGAAATGATATGATGCTTATGATGTTCACTTCCGGAACCACCGGCTATCCGAAGATCGCCATGCACAGCTACCGCTATCCTTTGGGTCATTTTGTCACTGCCAAGTATTGGCATATGGTTGAGGAGGATGGATTGCATTTCACGATTTCCGAAACAGGATGGGGAAAGGCGCTGTGGGGCAAGCTGTATGGCCAGTGGATGTGCGAAGGGGCGATTTTCGTATATGATTTTGATAGGTTTGATGCCGAGAAGATATTGCCGATGTTCAAGAAATACAACATCACAACTTTCTGCGCGCCTCCGACCATGTACAGGATGCTCATAAAGGAGGACATATCCCGTTTTGATCTTTCATCCATACATCACGCTTCTACTGCCGGCGAGGCTTTGAATCCGGAGGTTTTCAAGAAATTCGAGGAAATAACCGGACTCCAGATCATGGAGGGCTTTGGTCAGACGGAAACTACCCTTACGATTGGAAATCTGGTCGGAAACAGTCATAAGATAGGCGCTATGGGCCGACCCGTTCCACCGTATGACATACGCCTTCTTGATCCGGAAGGAAAAGAGGTTCCGACAGGTGAGAACGGTGAGATTTGCATAAGTATGGAAAAGGGACTCTTGCCAGGAATATCCCTTGGGTATTATAATAACCTGGAGGAAACCGTTGAGAAGTGGCATGACGGATGGTATCATACCGGCGATTTGGCATGGAAGGACGAGGATGGGCTTTTCTGGTATGTCGGACGCGCGGATGATGTGATAAAGTCGTCCGGATACAGGATAGGTCCGTTTGAGGTTGAGAATGTCATAATGGAACTCCCGTATGTTCTCGAATGCGGAGTGAGCGCCGCGCCGGATCCTGTTCGAGGTCAGGTGGTTAAGGCTTCGATTGTGTTGGTGAAGGGCACTCAGGGAACGGATGAGCTTAAGAAGGAGATACAGAACTATGTTAAGACGCATACCGCGCCTTACAAGTATCCTCGTGTTGTCGAGTTCAGGGAAAGCCTGCCTAAAACGATTTCCGGGAAAATAATAAGGAGCAAGCTTTGATTTCAGGTAGCGCCAAAGGCGGTAATAGCAATGCGTCGAGATCATCTGACATGTTCGGCATGGGCAGGTTTGTCAAAGTTGAGAAAGATGGCGACGGCAATGTCAGAAAAGTATCATTCGAGCATGATGATGAGTTTAATTTTGCATACGATGTGGTGGATTCCATAGCATTCAAGCACCCGAACAAGCTTGCCATGCTTTATGTATCCAATGATGGCGAGGAGAGGTCGTTCACGTTCAAGGACATGAAGGATTATTCTTCAAAGGCTGCGAATTATTTCGTATCATTGGGCATCAAGCGCGGCGACAAGGTTCTTTTGCTTCTTAAAAGGCATTATCAGTATTGGTTTTCAGTAGTTGCTTTGCATAGGATAGGCGCAATCGCCATACCTGCTACCAACCAGCTCAAATGCCACGATTTGGAATACAGGATAAAGTCGGCTGGAGTATCCGCGGTGATTTGCACGGCGGATGATGACTTGCACGGCGAAGTGGAGAAAGCCGAGAAGTCGTCCGGCGTCGATCTGATCAGAATCATGGTGAACGGAACCCGCAAGGGATGGCATGATTTCAACGGGGAGTTCATTGTTTTTTCTGATAAGTTCCCTAGAACTCCGAATACTCCATGCGGCAACGATCTCATGCTTATGTTCTTCACTTCCGGAACCACCGGCTATCCGAAGATCGCCATGCACAGCTACCGCTATCCCTTGGGTCATTTTGTCACTGCCAAATATTGGCATATGGTTGAGGAGGATGGACTGCACCTGACGATTTCGGAAACGGGATGGGCCAAGGCATCCTGGGGAAAGATTTATGGCCAGTGGATGTGCGGCGCGGCGGTTTTTGTCTATGATTTCGATAGGTTTCATGCGGATAGGATTCTCCCGATGTTTGAAAAATACAACATCACAACTTTCTGCGCGCCTCCGACCATGTACAGGATGCTCATAAAGGAGGACATATCAAAATACGATTTGTCATCCATTCATCATGCGTCGACTGCGGGGGAAGCTTTGAATCCTGAGGTGTTCCGCAAGTTTGAGGAACTGACCGGACATAGGATAATGGAAGGTTTTGGCCAAAGTGAAACTACGCTTATAGTCGGCAATCTTGTTGGGCAGAAGCATAAGGTAGGATCCATGGGAAAACCGGTTCCGACTTACGACATCCGTCTTATCAACAAGGAAGGGATTGAGTCCGGAGTGGGCGAGCCAGGCGAGATCTGCATAAGCATAAAGGACGGACTTCCGTGCGGATTGGCGATCGGATACTATGGGAATTATGAAGAGACCGCACAAAGGTGGTGCGATGGCTGGTATCATACGGGCGACTTGGCATGGCGTGATGAGGATGGCATGTTCTGGTACGTGGGACGTGTTGATGATGTGATAAAGTCATCCGGATACAGGATAGGACCGTTTGAGGTTGAGAACGTCATAATGGAGCTTCCGTATGTTCTCGAATGCGGAGTGAGCGCCGCGCCGGATCCTGTCCGCGGTCAGGTTGTCAAGGCTTCAATAGTGCTTGTGAAGGGCACGCAGCCTTCCGAGGAGCTCAAGAAGGAGATCCAGGAGTATGTAAAGGAGAATACCGCTCCGTACAAGTATCCCAGAATAGTCGAATTCCTTGAAAGCCTGCCTAAGACTTTTTCCGGGAAAATAATAAGGAGCAAGCTCTGAATGGATGATTTCACGCCTAAGAGGCTGACATTGTTCATGGGCCATTACGGGAGCGGCAAGACAAATCTGGCGTTCAACTTCGCAAGAATGCTCAAAAGGCAGGGAAAATGCGTTACGATTGCGGATTTGGATATCGTGAATCCATATTTCAGAACGAAAGACAGCCAAAAGGAGCTTGAGGAGGACGGTATCAGCCTTATAGTTTCCAAATATGCGAATTCAAATGTGGATCTTCCATCAATGAGTGCTCAAACCTATGCTTTGATAGATAGCCGTAGCGAATATGGCGTTCTTGACATAGGAGGCGATGACAGGGGCGCGCTGGCTCTTGGCAGATATGCGGATGACATATTGGCTGAAAACGATTATGACGCCTTTTTTGTCGTAAATCGGGCAAGGCCGCTGACGCAAACTGTAGAGCAGGCGGTTTCCATTGGAATGGAGATAATGTCGGCTTGCAGGATGGGATTCACCGGTGTGGTGAACAATAGCAATATAGGGGATGACACAACGGCGGAATATGTTCGCGACAGCATCGGATGGGCGAAGTCGGTCGCGGATGCGCTTTCCGTCAGATTGGTTTGCACGACTGTTATGCGCGGTCTGAAGCTTGAGGGTGCTGTTCCTGTTGATTTGAGGAGGTACGAATGGCAAAAGTGACGTTTTTGGAAGAGAGCTGCAAGGGATGCGGGCTTTGCGTCGACGCTTGTCCGAAGCATATATTGCAGCTTTCCAGGGAGAAGCTCAATAAGAAAGGGCATTCTCCGGTTGAGATGACGGATCAGGAGAAGTGCATAGGCTGCGCTTTTTGCGCTACGATGTGTCCTGATTGCATCATTACAGTAGAGAGGTGAACATGAGCGAAAAGGTTTTGATGAAAGGGAACGAGGCTATTGCCGAAGCCGCCATACGTTCCGGCTGCCGGCATTATCTCGGCTATCCTATAACTCCGCAGACTGAAATCGCGGCGTATATGGCTAAAAGAATGCCTAAGATAGGCGGAACGTTCATCCAGGCTGAGAGCGAGATAGCGGCGATAAATATGGTGTATGGAGTCGCATCCACAGGTCGCAGGGCCATGACATCATCATCGTCTCCGGGAATCTCCCTCAAGTGCGAAGGCATTTCATATCTTGCAGGAGCTGATTTGCCCGCATTGATAGTGAATATTCAGCGTGGTGGTCCGGGTCTTGGCGGAATACAACCTTCCCAGAGCGATTATTTTCTTTGCACTAGAGGTCCGGGGCATGGGGATTTCCGCCTCATAGTTCTTGCGCCATCATCTGTTCAGGAGATGGCTGACCTTACGAGTTTGGCTTTTGATCTCGCTTTCAAGTACAGGATGCCGGCCATGTTGCTTGCAGATGGAACGATGGGGCAGATGATGGAGCCGGTTCGCCTCAAGGAGGAGAAGAAGATAGCTGCTGCTGCTCCGTGGGCGGCAACCGGAACCAAGTGCGAAAGGCCTCATAATGTGATAAATTCGCTTTATTTGGATCCGCAGCTTTTGGAAAAAAGGAATATCGAGCGCTTTGAGAGGTACGCTAAGGTTGAGAAGAAGGAGACCAGATGGGAGGAGTTCATGACCGAAGATGCCGAATATGTGATTGTTTCATATGGCATAACGGCAAGAATCAGCCGAAATGCGATAATGAAGGCGCGCAAGGCTGGAATCAAGGTTGGAATGATCCGCCCGATAACCCTTTGGCCGTTTCCTTCCGCGCCGATAAGAAGGCTTGCCGATCAGGCAAAGGCATTTCTGAGCGTTGAGATAAACATGGGTCAGATGATAGAGGATGTGCGTCTTGCGGTTGAAGGCAAGGCCCCGGTGGAGCTTTGCTTCAGGGCTGGCGGAATGATACCTTCGCCTGATGAGGTTTTCAAGGCGGTTAAGAAGCTTGCTAGGAGGAAATAGGATGGCGATAGTGTTTCAGAAACCAAAATCTCTTGCGGATGTTCCGCTTCACTATTGTCCGGGCTGCACGCATGGAATTGTGCATCGTCTTGTGGCTCAGGCCATTGATGAGCTCGGCATAGAGGGCAGGACTATCGGAATTGCGCCGGTCGGATGCGCTGTGATGGCATATGATTATTTCAATTGCGACATGATAGAGGCGTCCCACGGAAGGGCTCCTGCTGTTGCAACTGGAGTGAAGAGGTCCATGCCGGAGAACATAGTTTTCACTTATCAGGGCGATGGTGATCTTGCTTCGATAGGAATGTGTGAGACGATTGGCGCGGCGGCGCGTGGTGAGAACATCACCATCATATTCATAAACAATGCGATATACGGAATGACTGGCGGACAGATGGCGCCTACTTCTCTTCCGGGTCAGATCACTCAGACTTCACCATATGGCCGTGATGTTGAGACGCAAGGATATCCTGTGAAAGTATGTGAGCTGCTTTCCACTTTGGATGCTCCGTACTACATCGAGCGGGTGGCGGTGAATAATGTCAAAAACGTCAATGCTGCTGGAAAATCAATCAAGAGGGCATTTCAGAATCAGGTTGACAAGAAGGGCTTTTCGCTCATAGAGGTGATTTCCGCATGCCCGACGAATTGGGGCATGACTCCGCAGAAGGCTTTGAAATGGATAGAAACGGATATGATTCCGTATTATCCCCTCGGTGTGTACAGGGATAAGGGAGCTGAAGGAGGCAAGAAGAATGGCTGAGCATGAGATAGTGATAGCGGGTTTTGGCGGACAGGGTCTGCTTTTTTCCGGCAAGGTCATCGCTTACGCAGGTTTGCTTGAAGGCCGTGAGCTTTCATGGCTTCCGTCTTACGGGCCTGAGATGCGCGGAGGTACGGCTAATTGCAATGTAATATTGTCGGATAACCCCATTGGTTCGCCGATTGTGCATTCTCCGAATGTTCTGATGGTGATGAACAATCCTTCGCTTGACAAATATGAAAGCAGCGTGGTCAAAGGCGGAATGGTTTTCATTGATTCCACTATGATAACGCGCAAGCTTGAAAGAAATGATGTCAAGGCATTCTATATTCCTGCCACTCAAGTCGCTAATGAGATGGGCTATCCTTCCCTTGCGAACATGATACTCACCGGGGCTCTTGTAAAGGCAACGGGTTGCATAAGGAAGAAGAGCATATCCGACGCTTTGCATCATGTCATTCCGGCGAGAAAAGCTGATTTGTTTGATGTGAACATGAAGGCGATAGAGAAAGGCGAGGAATACGTCTGATTTGCTGATGTGAGAAGAATTGCAATCCCTCCGCTTCCGTTTGAAGCGGTTCCGCCTGTCGATTGGCGGCTGTTCGTAGTTTGAATGACGGCTGAATCGGGAAACAGGCAGGACTGCTTTCGGGGTCGCCTGTCGCATGCATGATGCCGCAGGGGATGGCGGAGGGATTTTTTTTGCGCTGGGCGGGGATGCCGCTTTTGAAAGCGCGAATATTCAAGCGATGTGATTTTGATTTCATTTGGCTATGTCCGAATACATTATTCTGCCATATCCAATCGCCGGATATGCGCCGCATATGCGCGCTTTGTGTCGCAAAGCCATTTGGATAGGCGCGAAGCCTTATCCTGCATTAGGCTTTTCGCCCCAAAGCGCGCCTCTCCAGCACCTCTCCGGCT
>CADBSO010000012.1 GCA_902797395.1 uncultured Spirochaetales bacterium | reverse complement strand
TCGCTTGCTATCAAAGTACGAAGCGACTTGACTGTCCCGTTAGCCGCTTTGACCTCAACAGGAATAAGACAGTCTCCCGAACGCACGAAGAAATCCTCTTCAAGCGTCGAATCCTCCCTCTTATAGTAATACAGCCCGAAACCCTGCTTCTTAAGGCTTTCCGAAACCATGTTCTCGTATAACGCCCCTTTACACACGCCGAAATTGCCATTCGCCCGCAAATCATTCTGGGATTCGTCATCCAGATTCGCTATCAGCAAACCGGTGTCGAAGAAATAGACTTTATACTTGCTCTCGTCATAATTTCCCCTAAGCGGAAGTTCGGGAAAACCCATGCAATAGCAGATATTCACTATTCCAGCTTCCTCAAGCCATTCCACGCAACCCCAATAATCCTTATATCTGGCTCCGCTCGCAACCTTGGATATTTGAAACTTCTTGTTCTCCCTCGCCAGTTGCACCGGAATATGATTCAAGACATTGATTATGCGGGTCTTATCAATCCCTTCAGCATATTTCCTGACATCCTCCTTGTAATCGAGAACAAGCTGCCTTTGCATATCCAGCACGCCTTCAAATGTCCTTTTCCGAATATAGCTTGACACTATGGCCGGCATGCCGCCCGTAATGCAAAAATCAAGAAACAATCCGGAATATACACTATGCTCCAGCTCGGAAAAGGGCTTCAGGGCGCGCATGCTATCCAGCATAGATGAAACCGTATCGCTTCCATAGCCTTTAGCCCATAGAAACTCCTCGAAATCAAGCGACGACATCTCATAATCCATCTTGTACCCAACGCTATTGCTCTCAATTTTCCTGAAACTTATGCCCAACAGCGAACCTGAGCATATCACATCATACCTGCCATCGATTCTAAAGAACTTAAGACTTGTCGCAATCTCAGGGAATTCCTGCAATTCATCAAATATGATCACCGTATCATTGGGGACGAATCTTGCCGACGGATCCATAAGCGTAATGTTTTTGATTATAGAATCCGGTTCGTATCCATCCCTGATTATGGCTTTGAATTTGGCATCCGTAACAAAATTCACATACACAACATTGCTATAATTGCATTTTGCAAAATGAAGAATCGTTTCGGTTTTTCCAACCTGACGCGCACCCTTCACTATCAAAGGCAGTCTGTCCGGATTGTTTTTCCATGATGCAAGATAGTCATCCGTTTTTCTTCTGAGATACAGTTCCATACAGGTTATATTACAATTTCATGAGCGAGTTTTCAACATCTTTCAGCAAAACATGAGGGAGTTTCCCGTATATGAACCACAAAACATGAGGGAGTTTCGGATTCAAGCGCCAAAACCTTTGGCTATGTCCGAAAGTTTGACTGATAGGACAGAGCCGCAGAGCCGGAGAGGTGCTGGAGAGGCATGCTTTGGGGCGAAAAGCCTAATGCAGGATAAGGCTTCGTGCCTATCCAAATGGCTTTGCGACCCAAGGCGCGCATATGCGGCGCATATCCGGCGATTGGATATGGCAGAATAAATGTATTCGGACATAGCCAAACCTTTCAAATCCGCATAAATGCCCGCATCAATCTCAACCATTATCTATTATCACCTGTTTCGGCGTATAATCCTTGAAATTCAGAAAGCCTGTTCTGACTCTGCAATGCGCAACGAGAGGATTCGGCTTCTTTCCGAGAACCGCCCTCTTGTCGAAAATGCTGATGAAATCGGTTATGGCAGAAAGCTCACCGATAACCCTTTCCTTTTCATATCTGAATTCGCGAATCGTGAAGTCGTAAGTGAAATAACAGCTGCGTTCGCGTGACGAAGGCCCTGCTCCATCTTCAAAGATAAAACCAATCCTGCGCGAAACGCCTGCAAGCATCGAAAACCTGACCGAGACGATGGAGTCCAAAGCCTCCTCATCGAATCGAGCCGCCATCTTTCTTTTTCTCGCTACCTCCTCCATATCACCGCGCATAAGCGAGATTTCCTCTTCCAACGGACAAGGTTCATGACCTATAGCAATGCGCAAAGGGCATGTCGGCTTTTCAGAAAAAAACGGACCTCCACTGAAGTTGAATGTCGAATAGCGCGTTCCATCTCTCGCATCCTCCCTGACCTTGAGTATCGGATCCAGCTCCGCTTTGATTTCTTTCCCGATCCTATGATAACATTCGCCTCTCAAACTGTATTCTAAACACCAGCTTTCAAACTTCTCATAATCCCTGCAAAAATCGAACAAGGCGCTCATCACGCCCTCTATCTGCAAACCATTGTTTTCGTTGTATTCGATCTCACTGCCCTCGGCTGCAAAACGCACCTCGGCAGACAACGAAACCTTTCCCTGACGAGACTTGGCATAATCGAATCTTATGCTCAGATCCGCGCCATTCCTTATGTGCGCATCGACACGCAAACTGTCACCCTCCGCTTCAGTCGAAAGCCTGGCCTTAAAACTACCAGCATCGGTCACATCTCTAATCCTGCGATTGACATAATCCCAGACCGAAGCGGAATCAGGATTGCGTTTGTTCGATACGATGACTTCCTGCCCGAAAGATCTGCGGCGCGTCAGAATACCCAACAACCGCGAAAACCAAAATTCATCCCTATAATTCGTAAAATGCTCTTCCATTCTAATCACCGTTTATTATCTCATCACATATGCCGTATTCCAGAGCTTGCTCGGCCGACATGTAGCGATCGTTCTCAATGTCTTTTTCCACCTGTGCGGCATCCTTTTTGCAATGCTTTGCAAGAAGACCTGCGATTGTATGCCTGACGGCAGTGAGCTCATCGGCGATTATCTTGATATCGGTTTCCTTGCCTCCGAATTCACCGGAAACAAGCGGCTGGTGTATCATGACTTTAGTATGCTCCAAAAGACTGCGCCTGTCCCCAGACGCCAGGATCAATGATGCGGCAGATGCGGCAATGCCCATGCCTATGGTATGCACAGGCGCCTTCACGTGGCGAATCGTATCATATATGGCAAGCCCGGCGGTCACGCTTCCGCCGGGCGAATTGATGTAAATGCAGATCTCATCCTTCGCGCTCTGGGCATCAAGATACAAAAGCTGGGCGATTACTACGCCGGACACGGCATCATTTATGGGCCCGTTGACAAATATGATCCTATTTTTGAGCAGAAGCGAGAAAATGTCGAACTGCGTTCCGTTGCTTTCCGTTATCGGCAAAAAATTCATAATTTATCCTCTTCTATGCAAAATGGCACTTCTAAACAATTTTTTTGAGGGTTTTTCAAAACTCATTTCAGGGCACTTCTAAAAACCTGCTGTTTGAAAATGCCTGCGGATTTTCAAGACAGAAAACCGGCTAAAAACACAAGAATACTGTCGTATTCCGAGGCTTTTTGCCGGTTTTATGACCGGAAAGGCGTCTGGCAGGTTCGGACTCTGAGATTTTTAGAAGCGCCCTTCAAAACCCTATCCTATCGGAGCAGCCGCGATTCATCCTCTTCTCGTTCTGAACGGAAACGAGTTCGTCGATAATGCGCTGGGCCGTCAGCTTGTCCTTGGAATAGAACCTGCTTCTCGCGCTGAGCTGTCCGAAATCCCCAGGCGTGATAGAATCGAACTCCTCAAGCAACTTGAGCTGCGTGTCGCTGAAATCCAAACCCGGATAATATGAAGCAAGAAGACGCCGAATGCCATCCATCCTGAGCGGCTTGAACTCCACAAGGAAATGAAAACGCCTGGCCATGGCCGGATCAAGAATCTCGCGAAGATTGGTAGTGCATATCAGTATGCCATTATACTCCTCCATTTGGGTCAAAAACTCATTCACAAGCGTGCGCTCCCACGAATGATGTGCGGACGCCCTATCACTAAGAAAGCTATCGGCTTCATCAAACAGAAGGATGCCATCCTCCTGCTCGGCTTCGCGAAAAGCATCACGAACATTCATCTCGCTCATTCCAACATATTGGCCGAGAATATCCGAGCATCTTTTCAGTACGATCGGTTTGTTTGTCTGCTCGGAAATGTAGCGGGCGAACTCGGTCTTACCGGTGCCGGAAGCTCCATAGAACAGCAAGCGCGCCGCTTTGGAACGCTCATCCGCGCAACTGTCGCAAACGGTCTTCAGCATGTCAACTATCTCTGTTGCGGAATGTGACGTATTCAATACATTCACATCATATGCCTTTGTCGTATTCCGCCGCATCGATGCCTTGCCATACAGCAGCTCCGAGTTGGCCTTGAACACCAATTCAGCATCGCTGAAAACATCATTTTCAGCCATGTCATCCCCTCCTTTGCTTTCGCCTATCGCCCATATGGTCTTTATCATATTGTCAAGCGTCGCGCCGGAAACCTTGTATTGCCCGGAAAGCTCCACAAGCCTTTCCTTCAACGCTCCGTCAAGCCGCACCTCATCATCGAGCCGAGTCTTCGCTATGCTCCTCATATAGGATGCGGAAACATCCGGAAAACCTATTGAGTATGTCATGCGCCTCAAAGTCGTCGGATCCACCCCGCTTCTGTAATTGAGAATCCATATGACCTTGTTCCTGTTCGCATCAAGCATCTTATTCACAGTACCCTTTTTCGCATTGCTCGCATGCTCCCCGAACATGCTCATGGATTTCGTAGCAAGAATATTCTCCGCCTCGTCAACTATAATGACGCTGTTATCCTGTCTTATTGGCATCAAAGCGCGCAAGCGCCGGCTGGCCAAGCCTTTGATGTTCTCGCCATAAAGCTCGATCTCGTTCCTGAACAAAAGCGGCTGAAGAGCGCATTCCTTCGCCATAGCATAAGCATATTCCGTCTTTCCTGTTCCCGGAGCGCCATACAGGAGTATATTAACCGGGCTATCAGATTGCAGAAGCCGCTTGACAAGTCCTGTCTCACGCGCGGATATCTGAAACGTTCCAATAGGGTATGTCCTGCGCCCGGATTCGGATTCGATCATATCGTTGAAAAGAATATCCAGGTTCCCTGATGCTATTGCAGCTGTCACATCCCTGCTGATCCTAAGCGCATCCGAAACAAGACCGTACCCGATAAGCTTTCCGCCGTTGCCAAGCGCCTTGCACGCATCATGATAACTAATGCCGCAAAGAACAGAATACATCGTTTTTATCGAATCCGAACCCATCATCTCGTTCCCTGGCTGCCACGAGCACTTCAGGACATCCATGAAAAAAGGAAGCATTGAAAGATTGAACGCGCATTGCAGTATTTTGCCCTCCGCTTCATCAAGTCCGAACGCATCACATAAAAAGCCGGCTTCTCTCACATCGCAAGCCTGCCCTTCAATGGTTTCCGGAATGCCTGCTGGCGCATTCAAATCCACCGGATCGCCATCACCAAAGAAAACAAGTTCAACCAGCCTGGCATACGCCCGCCTGCTCCTGCAACTGACGTTTTTTCCGGAATAGACCGCACGCAACACCCTGACTTTCATCAGCTTGTCAATATTGCCATGCCTGCTTTCGCATGCTATTTCCTCGTCTTCCTCGAAATGCCGGTCGAGTTTGCCCCTGTAACCATACGGATTGCGGCAATCAGGCGAATCTGCGGAAACAGGCGTAAGAAGCCCCGATTCGATATTGTCATCTATAACGGCATCCAAGACCTTATCGGCTCTTTTTCTCCTGCCAAGCATATCCGCAAGCGCAACAAAGCAACTAACGAACTCAGACATGAATCCGCGACGGCCTTCATAGGAAAGAATCCATTTGCTTTCACTGCAAATGCGATGCAAATAGACACATGCCATCATGGCTCTGCGCTTTTCCTCGGCCTCGTTTCCGGTTTTCTTATCAGCTTTATCAAACATTCGCCCTCCTCCTCATCAAATCCGCATGGAAGCTTTTTGCATATATACGGATTTTTCTAAAACTGCGGTGGATTTCCCGGTATTGATCCGAATGCATCCGATCGCCGGGCATGCAATCTCAACCGTTTCATCCTTTCTGCAAATTTTTCAAATGTGCCCGGATATCGCTTTCAAAAGCTTTTCCATAGGGGACTCATCCTCTTCCTCCTCAAGCTCTTCAGCCTCCTGTTCAAGCTCTGCTGCGCTTTTTTCACGCCCCGATTCCTTCGACCTGCCGCGCCTTTCAATTCCAGAATCAGCAATTCTGAGCTGTGGCTCTTTCTTGTATTCCTCATCTTCACCAAACATTCCGTAATCCTCCTTCTCATATTGGATATGTCCTATCAGTCAAACTTTCGGACATAGCCTTTATAATTTAATAACACATCAGGTGTGTCATATGAAGATACTGCCTAAAAATTCATTTTCCGACTTTTCAATTCGAAAGCGATGCCATATATACAGATTTGGTTGAAATTGAAATATGTTTGGCTATGTCCGAATACATTTATTCTGCCATATCCAATCGCCGGATATGCGCCGCATATGCGCACTTTGGGTCGCAAAGCCATTTG
>CADBSO010000011.1 GCA_902797395.1 uncultured Spirochaetales bacterium | reverse complement strand
ATTTCAGCATCACGGGCGTTTCATCCCAAGGGGTGCAGCTGACCAGACGCGGTGTTGAGCGCATAAGCTATAGAAAACTGAAGCTGGGGGACAAGCCTGAGAAGCCCGGCGAGCTTGATTTGTTTTCGGGCGAATGAGGAGATATGAAGAAGGAATATCTGATAAAGCTTGGCGAGATCTCGCTCAAGGGACTGAACAGGAAGGATTTTGAAAGACAGCTTGCGACGAACATAAAAGCCAAGCTGAGCCCGGCGCATTCGGCAGTGCGCAGCACAAAGGGGAGAATGTATCTTGATGTGGACGAGCAGGTTTCCGATTCGGTTTTGAGCAAAGCGCTATCCACCACATTTGGAATCTCGTTTTTTGCGAGGTGCTACTCGTGCGGCAAGGATCTCGATCAGATTGATGGTCTTGTCAAAAGCATATTGCCTTTGGGTTTTGCTGACGACGGGTCTTCATTTAAGATAGATGCCAGGCGTGAAGACAAGTCGTTTCCGCTGACGAGTTCGCAAATAGAGGTGCGCTTGGCGGGAATCGCGCATTCGATGTTTCCTTCGTTGAAGGTTGATTTGAGGAACCCGGATCATGCGCTTCATGTGGAGATAAGGGACAAGGCATATGCCTATATGTCTCAAGCCTCCTCTTCATCCGGGCTTCCCGTCGGATCTTCCGGTAAGGCGCTTTGCCTGCTTTCGGGCGGAATAGATTCTCCGGTTGCGGCATATATGGCCGCATCGAGAGGGCTGCATCTTGAGCTTGTGTATTTTCATGCGTATCCATACACTGGAGAGGAGGCGCTTGATAAGGTGAGGACGCTTGCCAAGCTGATCTCCCCGTATCTTAATGGGACTGTGCTTCATGTCGTGAATTTCACGCCGATGGAGAAGCTCATAGAAGCCAGCTCATCGGAGAGGGAGAAGACCCTCATGCTGAGAGCTGCGATGATACGCGTAGCTGAAAAGCTCGCGAAAAAGAGGAGATGCGGCGCTCTTGTGACGGGCGAGTCTCTTGCTCAGGTCGCATCCCAAACGCTTGAAGCTCTTGATTTCACCACGTCTATGACTGACTGTCTCGTTTTGCGCCCGCTTATCGGAATGGACAAGGAGGCTATAATATCGCTTGCCAGGAAAATCGGCACTTATGAGACTTCTATTCTTCCATATAGCGATTGCTGTTCGCTTTTTTCTCCGGCTCATCCGATGACCAGGCCCAATCGCAATAGGGAAAGGGAAGCGTATTTCCGAATGGATGGCGTGGAAAAAGCGGAGGATCAGGCTGTTTCCGATAGCGAGGCGATAGCGTATGATGCGTCAGTGATGGAGCAGTGATTTCGGATGTTGCCAAAGAACTGAGGTTTCAAATTGCGGGCGGCATTTTGAAAAACCTGATTGATGTTGCTATAATGCTAGGATAGGATTGATTATGAAAAGAGGTTTCTTTTGCGTTACTGTCCTGCTTGTTTCCCTGCTGGCTTCGTCCTGCAATTGGATAGAAGGGATGCTTGGCAAGAAGCAGGAGGATATCTATGCTACGCTTACTATAAAGTATCTTAGGGAGATCGACGGAGCTGATGGTCCGGATTATGTTGTTGATAGCATCAATCTTCCGATGCTTAAAGGCACTGTCTTGACCAAGGATGATTATGCGGCCATGCTTTCATCCAGGATTGGGATATTGCAGGCGACATCCGCGAGCGATACTCCGAAATTCACCGTATCGAAGTTCTTTGATGGGGTCGCGTCTGAAGATAATGCTTTTTTGGAGAGAAGCGATTACGCTGATCCGTCATTGATGCCTTTGGAATCCAAGCTCGGGATGCAGGTTGAGGATCTTACATTGTACCCGGTATCGAAGGATATGACGCTTTATGCGTATTATGAGAGGGCGGCGGAAAAGGAATATTCTTTTAGAATCCATTGTCTTAATTTCGATGGAAAGACCTACGGCGAGCAGCCTACTTATGATAATGAGGTTGAAATTCGTTTTGCTGTCGATGAGCGTTTGACGATAAATGATCTGATGAGGAAACTTGGTGAGGTTTCGACTATCGAGAAGGATGGCGCGGAAATCGGATTCAATACGGCGAAAGGCATAAACGGACTTTCGCATTATGTGATCGATTCCGTTTATCAGCTGCAGGATTATGAGGTCGAGGACTATAATCAGGAGACGGCCACATCGTCCGAATCGCTGAGCCGATGGAAGAAGATGACCGTTCCGACATTTGATTCCGAACAGGAGTATTATGTCGGATACAGCCTTGACAAGAGCTACAGGAGATTCAGGATCACATTCCATCATCTTAAGTATACGCAAGGTCGTAGCGATAAGGTGGGTTTCCTTGAGGAGACGACATATCCCATAGACGTGGAATATGACAATATGAAGGATGAGTCCACGCTTGAGAAGGTTGTTGAATACATGGATATGAGGGCCAAGCCGCTTAACGACATAACTCTTAATGGTTATACCAGTACGATTAACGGTGAAAAGCTTTTGGATTGGTATAAGAGCGGAGACAACCCGTTCAATTTCCTGGAAGCTAAGATGAGCATGGTGGGGGTTAAGGTCAAAGCTGATTTTGATTATACTGTTCCGCGCTTGCGCGAGGCGGATACATCGATTGGTGGTGACGGCGCGGTTACGACATCAGGCACTCTTACCGGTTATCAGAAGCTCAAGCCTATTACCGTTAAGCGCGCAGGGACGGATGAGCTGATTTTGGATACGTCTGTTTTCGAGACAGCCAGGGGTTCTGGAGCATATAAGGCTACTGATGTCTATGTGATCTACAAGGCTGATAATTTGTCTGAATGATTTGGGGGAATTTGTATGAAAAGAATCGCATTGGGTTTGTTTTCAATTGCTGTGGCTTTGCTTTCCTTGTCATGCAAGGCGCCTGAGAGCAATTATGTGAAGCTGAAGTTCAAATATATGGTGGGTGGCTTGCAGGCTGCAGTTTTGCAGGAGCTTGATGTTGTTGTTTTGCGCGGAAATGTGATAAACGCCAATACCGCGGCTGCTATTTCCACAACCGCATTTGCGATATCCGGATGTGATATTGAGAAATTTTTCATAGTGAAGCCCGGATTCAATGAAGCGACTGATTATGTCGTGCCTGTTTCCATGCCTGACGACAGCAAGATTGAAAAATCGATACCTGCTGCAAGCATCGGTTCGGTTCCGTTCGCAAGTGATGCTACGCTTTATGTTTATTACAAGCTGAGTCAGCAGGGTGGCGTGTAAGTCGGATGGTTGAGCTGCTTGAGGATTTTGAAAGGCGCTTGGCTCAGAACACTTCGAGCTTGGAGTCTCTTGACATATCTTCCGAACCGAAGAGATACAAGGAGCTCATGCTTGAGCGTTCGCATTTGGAGCCTGTCGTAGAGGAGATCCGACATCTTAAGAAGCTTGTCGAGGATCGTGAGGGCGCATATCTGCTTTCGGACGATAGCGATGAGGAGATATCCCGCATGGCCAAGCTTGAGCTTGCCGAGATCGACGCTGAAATAGAGAAGGTCACGAATAGATGTCGCCTTCTTATCATTCCACCCGATCCGCTTGATGGAAAGAACATCATCATGGAGATCAGAGCTGGAACAGGCGGTGAGGAGGCCGCGCTGTTTGCCGGTGATCTTTTCAGGATGTATAGCAGGTTCGCGGAAAGAAAAGGATGGAAATTGGAGATCATGAATTCCAATGAGACTCTTTTGCAGGGATTCAAGGAAGTGGTATTTTCGCTTTCCGGAAAGAATGTGTATGCCGCTTTGAGGTACGAAGGCGGTACGCATCGGGTTCAGCGGATTCCTCAAACGGAAAGCTCGGGTCGGATTCATACATCCGCTGTTACCGTTGCTGTTCTTCCCGAGGCCGAGGAAACCGATATAGTCATACGGCCTGAGGATCTTAGGATTGATGTCATGCGCGCTGGAGGTCATGGCGGACAATGCGTCAACACTACTGACAGCGCGGTTCGTCTCACGCATCTTCCGACTGGACTTGTTGTCATTCAGCAGGATGAGAAATCCCAATTGAAGAACAAGAACAAGGCTATGCGTGTTTTGCGTTCAAGGCTTTTGAATCTTGAAGAGGAGAAGAAGAGGGCCGAGCGTGACAGCCAGAGGCGTGAAATGGTTGGAAGCGGAGATAGGTCCGGAAGAATCAGGACATATAATTTTCCTCAAAATCGGGTTACGGATCATAGGATAAACCTTACCCTTTATCATCTGGATGCTTTTATGGATGGTGATATGGATGAGGTTCTTGATGCGCTGAAGATAGCGGACGGAAACAAGGCCCTGCTCCAGACATGACGAATCGAAGGGCAGCGGATGAAAAGCGGCAATTCTGATTTGGCGAAAGGTTTTTTCGCTGGTGTTCCCATAATGATCGGTTATTTTTTCGTGGCGATAGGCGTTGGGGTCTACGCTGGAAAAAACGGCATGACGCCTTTTCAGGCTACGCTTATGTCGGCTGCCAATCTTACGTCTGCAGGTGAGATCTCCGCAATTTCGGTTTTTGGAGATGGCGGCGATTATTTGCAGTTGGTTGTGGCGCAGATTGTTATAAACATACGTTATGCGCTTATGGCGATTTCGTTGTCGCAAAAGCGGTTTTCAATGGATTTCAACAGGCGATGTCGTTTTCTTGCTGCTTACGGGATAACGGATGAGATTTTTGCGGTTCTCGCGAATGAAAAGGGGCAGATAACTCCGAAATCCGTTGTTTTGCTGATATTGGGTCCGATTGCGGGGTGGACTGCGGGGACTTTTGTGGGGGCATTCGCTGGAGAGGTGGTTTCGTCTGATGTTTCGGCCGCAATGTCCATACTGATACATGCGATGCTGATATCAATAATAGTTCCAGAGGCCAGACGGAGCAAGCCGGCGCTTTTTTGCGTGCTTTTGGCTGCTTTGATCAGCACAACCCTTCATTTTTGCGCGAATGGGATACGGCCCGGATATGCGGTTGTGATCTCATCGGTACTGAGCGCGGCATTGGCTGCTTGGATTTTTCCTGTGAAATCCCAATCTGGTCGTGAGGGCGGCGCATCATCCGACATTGAATCGCCTGCCGGCGAACGGGCGGAAGGCGGCTTGGCATGAATGCATATCTGATGATATTGCTGATGTCGCTGATTACCTATCTGATAAGGATGGTGCCATTTGCTTTCTTTCAAAGGAAAATCAAATCGCGATTTCTTTACAGCTTGTTCAGCTACATGCCTTATGCGGTTCTTTCGAGCATGGTGTTTCCTTCGGTTTTTTTTGCTACGGGAGATGTCGTCAGCGCATCCATAGCCGCTGTCATCTGCATCACGCTCGCGTTTTTCAATGTTCCCATGATGATCGTTTCTGTTGTTGGGAGCCTTGTGGTGCTTCTGATGGAGGCATGTTTCTGAGTTTTTGAAATCCGGATTGGATTTTTGCGTTGTCTTGCAATGACCATCTGCTCATGCCCTTTGACAGGCAGTCGCTTCGTCTGTTGCAGGTGACAAAACCCGTTTTCGATCCTCATCTCATATGCGAATGCGCATCGCATTCGGATTTGGTATGATGAGGTATCGTGTTTCTATTGTCGCATTGAATATCGCCGTTGTTCTGCTTGTGTTCTTCAAGCGCTCGCTCGTGTTGCAAGCATGCGCGGTTTTGCTTGGAATCGTTGTGGTTTGGGTTTTACCGAGGTTTTGTTGCGGATCGGGGACTTCCGGTTCCGTTTTCCATGGCGTTTCCAAGGATGCCGCTGGAATGTTCGGACGATCTATGGCGCTGATATTCGCAGTCGCGGTTCTTTGCGGGTTGGTTTATTCGTGCAATTGCTTTCGAAGTTCGAGGCCGTTTTCCATAGGAGAAATAAATCGGATCTCCGGAACGCTTTGCCAGGATAGTTCTGTGACCCGCAAGGGAGGCTGTTTGTATTCTGTCAAAGCGCAAGTTATCGGAAATGGATTCATCGAATCCACTGCTTCAAGGATTGTCAGCGTATATGTGAGGGACTCGGATTGGCGCGGGGCGTATGGCGATGCGGTTGAATTTTTTGGTGTCAGCGAAAGCGATGGCGATGGTTTGTATTTTGCTGATTCATGTCGCTTGGTGAGGCGTTCGTCCGTTTCGGATTTAAGGGTGAGGGCGTTAGCATTTGCCGAGAGACGCATTATGACGATGACAAATCGTTTTAGGAGCGACGAGGATGCCTCCGCCAGAGGAATGGCAATGAAATTGCTGTTCGGCCGCAATGCGGTGGAATTCGACGACGATGTGCGTGAAAGCATAGGCGCGACTGGACTTGCTTTTGTTTTCGCCTTGTCCGGGATGCATTTGAATGTGGTTGCCGCTATTATCTTGAGAATTTCCCGTAGAAGGCTGACGATGGTGAAATCCAACATTGTGACTGTTTTGATTGTCAGCGCGTATTTCATGATCGCGTCAAGAAGCGCTTCGTTTGTCAGAGCGTATCTGATGTTTCTGCTTTCGCATGTTTTTTCCGATGATCGCAAGCTGCTGCTTCCGTTGGGCTTTCTCTTGCAGAATGTGCTGTTTCCGATGACGGTTGTTTCGATTTCGTTCGATTACTCTTATCTTGCGACTTGCGGCATAATGCTTCTTGGCAGGCCGGTGTCGGTTGCGTTTGCGATGCGCGTTCCGAAAATTCTGGCGGGCTATTTCTCGTTCGGCTTTTGCGCTGTGTCTTTCTCGGCTGCGGTTGGTTTGCTCGAATCCTCCGGATTCATGCCGATGTCTTTATTAATTGGTCCCGTCGCAGGTGCGATGGCATCGGTTTTCATGGTTCTTGCCGCTTGTTTCGTTGCTTTTCCGAGAAGCGCGGTGCTGTCTTTTCTGGCACGGTATCTGCATTTGATCATGAAAAGGATTTTGGTCTTTTGCGCCGGGTTGTCGGCTGATTTGGGGGTATCGGGATTTTTGTGTGTGGTGCTGATTGTCGCCATGTTCCTGTCTTTAGCTGTTCTCAGCAAATCGAAGGCAAAGCCTTTTGACGGGCTTCAAGGCTATTCTTGAAAAAACCTTTTGAAAGTTTCAAGGTTTGACTTAGCCCCTGAAACGCATTGGCTTTTTTTGGCATCAGGTTTATGAAAGCGCGCTTATTACTTGTTTCATGAGGTTTTTTCAAAACTCATTTCAAAATGATGCGAAGCCTATTTTGAACCGGGGCATTCTTCGAGAAAACCGCGAATACTGTATGTATTTGGGGTTTTTGAGAAGAATCCGCCGGATTTATGCCCTGGTTCAAAAGAGCGAGCAGCATGAAGGGAGGAGTTTTGAAAAAACCTCTTCATATATAAGGATATGCGGGATTTTCGGGATTAATTCGCATATGCGTGGGGGCATGCTTTGCATTTTAAAGTGGTTTGTAGGATAATTAGAGGAAATTTGAAAAAACCTTTCTTATGTGATTTTGTTTTCGCATGCCGTGGCATTATGAATTTGCGGAAACAAGATAGGTCGCATGCGCGTGTTCGATGGGGTTTTTCGAAAACGCCCTCTGGCAGGTTAGGGCGCATTCGGTGTTGTCATGATCAGGTTGCTTAAAGCGATAATCATAGTCATTGCGGCTTTTGCCGCTTTATTCGCATTGATTTACCTTACCAAAGCCATAAGCAGATTCATCGACAACAGGATATTGAGGAAAGAGGGCATAGCAAAAGAAGAGGATAAGGAGAGTGATTCGGATGGGCAAGAAACCGATTAGGTTCATGTGCACTGCGTTCAGGGACGGGTTCCAGTCAGTGTATGGAGCCAGAGTGTTCACAAAGGATTTCATGAAGGCTGTCGCGGCTGCTGCGGAGGCGGGAATCGATCATTTCGAGGCCGGTGGCGGAGCCAGATTCCAGGCGTTGTATTTTTATACCAACGAGGATGCTTTCGCCATGATGGACGAATTCAGAAGGACTGTCGGGGACGGCATAAATCTGCAAACCCTTTCAAGGGGTGTGAATGTCGTAGGTCTTGAAAGCCAGAGCAGCGATATAATAGATTTGCATGCGAGGCTTTTCAAAAAGCACGGAATGACGACAATAAGGAATTTCGATGCGCTTAATGATGTCAACAATATGATCGATAGCGCCAGATCCATAAGGAATGCGGGGCTGAAGCACGAGGCGGTGATAACGATGATGAGCTTGCCGCCTAATGCCAAGGGCGCGCATGATCCGGCTTTCTATGAGATGATACTTCATAACATAATGGATGCTAAGATTCCGTTTGATTCCCTCTGCTATAAGGATGCTTCCGGAACTTCCACCCCCAAGTATGTTTACGATACGATACGGAAGGCGCGCGAGATTCTCGGACCGGATGTTCCAATTGCGATGCACTCTCATGATACTGCCGGATGCTGCATACAGCAATACATGCAAGCGATAAGCGCCGGCGCGAATATCGTGGATCTCTCCATGCAGCCGGTTTCGGGCGGAACCTGTCAGGTTGACATAATAACCATGTGGCATGCTCTCAGGCATACTGATTATGTTCTGGTGAATGACAAGGGCGAGGAGATAGACATAAGCAAGATTCAGAAGGCTGAGAATGTGTTCAAGGAATGCATGTCGGACTACTTCCTTCCTCCGGAGGCTTCGTCCGTGAATCCGGAAATTCCCTTCTTTCCTCTCCCCGGAGGCGCCTTGACCGCAAATACCCAGATGCTGAGGGATAATGGTCTCATGGAAAAATATCCTGAGATTGTCGAAGCTATGGGCGAGACGGTCGCCAAGGGCGGATATGGGACATCTGTGACACCGGTTTCGCAATTCTATTTCCAGCAGGCTTTCAACAATGTCATGTTCGGAAAGTGGAAGAAGATCGCTGAAGGATACGGCAAAATGGTTCTCGGCTATTTCGGCAAGACTCCTGTTGATCCGGATCCTGAGGTCGTAGCAATCGCTCGCGAGCAATTGAAGCTTGAGCCTACTAAGGAGAAATGCATCGACATAAACAACAGGGATCCGAAGAAAGGCGTTGAGGCGGCTAAGGAGGTTCTTAGGAGCAATGGCTTGCCTTGCACGGATGAGAACGTATTCATTGCGGCGAGCTGTAAGGAGAAGGGGATAATGTTCCTTACGGGCAAGAGCAAGGTTAATGGCGTTAGGCTCAAGTCGGAAATGCCATCGCCAGCGCCTTCTCAGGCTTCCGGCAATTCATCTACGGTAGTGAAAAGCGGCGCTGAAGGCAGCATAGTTTCCGTTTCCGTTCAGAATGGCGGAAAAATCGGCAGAGGTGAGGTTCTTGCGGTCTATTCCTCCGGCGGAAGGCAATTCGAATTGGTGTCTCCGCGTTCCGGATCCGTCAGCGAGCTGTCTGTGAAGCCGGGTGATTCGATTTCCAAGTCATCAAAGGTCTGCGTCATATCATGAAAACAAGTCCTGTAAGAGGAATGTGCGATCGCGGCATAAGCGAGACGTTTCTGCGCAATGAGGTTCTTGGGAAGATTCTTGATTTCTATCAGAGATCGGGTTTTTTTCGGATAGAGACGCCTGCCGTTGAGGATGTGGAGAACATATCACGTTCGGAGGGCGGCAGCAATCTCAATCTCATATTCGAGATAATGAAGAGGGGCGACAAGCTGCAGAAGGCCATTGAAAGCGGTCAGATGCTGTCGGACATGGCTTTGCGTTATGATCTCACGCTTCCTCTTTCCAGATTCTACTCCGCGAACGCATCGAATCTGCCAATGCCGTTCAAGGTGATACAGACCGGTCGCGTCTATAGGGCTGAAAGGCCTCAGAAGGGAAGGCTGAGGGAATTTGTCCAATGCGATATAGACATCATAGGCGATGAAAGCCCTGATTGCGAGATTGAGCTTTTCCTGACATCCCTCAACGCATTGCATCTTCTTGGATTTGAGAATCTGACATTGGTGATTAACGATAAGAGGATATTGAAGCACATGTTCCTCTCATTCGGGTTCGATGAGTTGGATTTCGAGACCGTATGCATTTCGTTGGACAAGCAGGACAAGATCGGGATAGATGGGGTGGCGTCCGAGCTTATGGAGAAGTCGGCATCGCTTAAGACTGGAAATGCGCAGGAGAGCATCGGGAAACTGATAAGCTGGCTTGGATCGGAAGAGTCGGGCGATTTGAACTGCGAGGCTACCAGTCAGGTTTCATCGCAGCTGCGTTATGTGATTGAAAAGCTTTCCGCTCTGCTTCCGAAAGGATATGGCGTGTCGTATTCTCCCGTTTTGGTTCGCGGACAGTCATATTATACGGGAATTGTTGCGGAGGTGGTTTCGCAGGAATTCTCCTCATCGATTGCCGGCGGCGGCAGATACGATGGAATGATCGGGAAATTTTTAGGAAGACAGGTCGGCGCTGTTGGAATTTCGATAGGTTTTGAGAGGATAATGAGCATACTGGCTGAAAAGGGGATGCGGATTTCAGGGGCTTCCAGATTGGCTCTTTTCTATAATTCGGATGATGATTTCGGTTCTGTTTTGAAAATGAAGTCGGCGCTTCAGGGCGAAGGCTATTATGTGCATGTGTTCAGGGATGTGAAAAGCCGCAAGAAGCTTTTTGATTCCGTGGCCGAATACGGATTCGATTGCTATTGCGATTTCAAGAGCGGCAAGGTGGTAGGCCTGAAAAGCTCGACTTGAAGCATTTGATTGGAGGTATTGTCTTATGAATTTGATTTTTTTGGGCCCTCCGGGGGCTGGAAAGGGAACCATAGCGAAAATGGTTAAGGAAAGGCTTGGAATCGCGCATATATCCACAGGCGATCTTTTCAGGCAGCAGATAAAGGATCAGACTCCGCTTGGAAAGCAGGTTGAGAGCATACTTGCGTCGGGCGGATTGGTTGATGATGAGATAACGAATGAGATGGTTCGCGCCAGGCTCAAGGAGCCGGATGTTAAAAACGGATTCATTCTTGACGGATATCCCAGAACAATCGCCCAGGCCAACAAACTTGACAACTTTTCGAGAATAGATACGGTGTTCAATTTCATAATCGATGAGGAGGAAGTCATAAGGAGAGTGTCCGGCAGAAGGGTTTGCCAGTCTACCGGAAGGATCTACCATATCGAGTTCAACCCGCCTAAGGTGGAAGGGGTTGATGATGAGACGGGTGAGAGGCTTGTTCAGAGAGAGGATGACAAGGAGGATACGATAAGGAATCGCCTTGAGGTCTACAGGCAACAGACTTATCCGCTTATCGATTATTATGAGAAGAGGGGCATCCTGCGCAATCTTGAGATAGAGACTGGCTCCGAAAAGGCGGCGGATATAATCGCCGGAATGTTCAACAGGTTTGAGGAAGCTTGAGCGATATCAGCATTTCCGATGCCGTTTCGCACATAATAGAGCGCGATGGCAATCTGAAGATGTTCATGAGCGAAGGCCTGATAAATTTTTATGCTTTCGCTCGAAAATATCGTAATGACATATGCGCTGCTGTTGGTAGGGATGCGGATATTCCTTCCATATCGATGGCGGCGAGGCGGTATGTGAGGTCATGCGATAGGATTTCCTCGAAGAAGTTCGATTTTGATATCGTGGTTTCCGACAAGACGATTGATTACAATGTGAGATGCACGCCGCAGGTTCTTGATGAGCTTGTGGCGTTGTATTCTGCCAGACGCGATAACGAGCTGAATTTTTCGATTTACAAGGATAAGCTTACGATAATAGCTCATGAGAAGAACGAGCCTGCGATAGAAAGCAATCCCTTCTTGTCGGAGAACCTGATTTTCAAATTGCGTGACCTCGCATGCATTCATCTTAGATTCAAGGGCGATTTTCTCAATACCCCGGGTGTCATGCATAATGTTCTTAAGCTTTTTCAGGCGAAGGGAATCAACGTGTTCGAGGTGCTTTCGTCTAATATGGAGCTCATGTTTGTGATCAGGGAAATCAACCTTAAGGTTGCGTATTCTCTTTTGAAGGGCTTTTTCATGTGATTTCTTCGGGTTTCTTTACTTTATAATTCAAATGAATTATCATTAAACGATATGCTTGGGGGTTATGATGAATATTAAGAGAGCTGCTTTGGTTCTCCTGATGGCAATGGCATCGCTCGTGCTGTTTTCCTGTAGAAAGGGCACGGTCATGCAGAAGAAGTCAGGACTTAGCGAAATAAGGGAGAGAGGCTATATCACCATAGCGACAAGCCCCGATTATCCTCCATTTGAATTCGTTGGGGATGATGATGAGCCCGAAGGGATAGAGATAGAGCTTATAGCGAAAATAGCCGAGGAAATGAATCTGAAACTGAGATATCTGACTGTTGAATATGAGGATATAGTGCCAGGGGTTCGTAGCGGGGCGTATGATTTGGGCGTCAGCGGCTTCGTGATAGATGAGTCGACTGCCGATTCCGTTTTGTTTTCCACGCCGCATTCTCTTGGCGGTTTGAGGATAGTCGTGCCGCTATCATCGGGAATAAGGGGAACTGAAAGCCTGAATGGCGCTAGGATCGCAGTGCAGGCGAATAGCGAGGCGTATGATTACTGCAATTCCAAAGGGTACAAGGTGGTCTCATATAAGAAATCAGCGGATGCTTTGCAGGCGGTGTGCTCCGGCGCAGCGGATGCTTGGATTACGGATAATAGCATTGGCAGCTTGCTGATGAGCAGATATAATCAGGAGAATAAGGATCAGCTCATAATGCTCGATGACCTGCTTACGAGGGACGAGTACGCCTTCATAGCTTCGAAGGACAATGAGGATTTCATCATAGAAGTGAACAAGTCGATGAGGAAGCTTGGCGATGACGGTACGATAGACAGGATATTCCAGAAATACGATACGGTTTACAGCAGGGCGAAGGATTACATTCTGAAATAATGTGCTATTCGATTGCTGGTTCTTACAGGCTCTGGACGGCTAAGCTATACAGCACATTTGTCGAAAAGGGCTATTACAAGTATATATTCCAAGGTTTGGGCAATACCATTAGAATAACCATAGGAGCGCTTGCGATAGGCGTGTTCATCGGGTTTGCCATAGCTGTTTTGAAATATTTTATAGATGGACAGAAGAAGAGGACTGTTGCCGGATGCATCGGGACTTTCGTTATCGATTTTTATGTTACCGTAGTGCGCGGGATACCGGTGGTTGTTCTTCTGCTCATATTCTATTTGGTGATTTTTCCGTCATCCGGAGGGATATCCGTGGCGATTCTCACTTTTGGTATAAACAGCGGCGCTTATATGGCGGAGCTGGTGCGCTCGGGTTTGAATTCCGTGGATCCAGGTCAAGCCGAAGCAGGCTACAGCTTGGGGCTGAACAGGTCGCAGACGATGATGAGAATAATCGCTCCGCAGGCTTTGAGGAACATTCTTCCCGGGGTTGGCAACGAATTCATCGCATTGCTTAAGGAGACATCCGTTGCCGGATATGTGGCGGTGGTTGATCTGACACGCGCGGGCACTATGATAAGGAACAATACGTATGATGCGTTCAATCCGCTTATGCTGGTTGCGCTCGTCTACCTTGCGATGGTTGTGCTTTTGACGCATCTTTTGTCGAGGCTGGAGAAGAAGATGAAGCATGAGAGGGATTGAGCATATGCGTAGTGATGATCAAACGGATGCCAAGCCGTTGCTTCAGGTGAGAGGGATTACCAAGAGCTTTGGCGATCTCAAAGTGCTTTCAGGTGTGAATCTTGATGTTTTCAAGGGCGATGTCATCAGCATCATCGGACCGTCCGGCGGAGGAAAGTCGACTTTTCTCAGAACATTGAATCTTTTGGATCGGGCGGATTCCGGCAATATAGTATTCGATGGAATCGATCTTATGAGTGATAAGGTCGATGCTGACAAGCACAGGCAGAAGATGGGCATGGTTTTCCAGCATTTCAATCTGTTTCCGCATATGACCATTTTGCAGAATCTGACTTGCGCGCCTGTTCTTTTGAAGAAGAAGACCAAAGCGGAGGCGGAATCAAAGGCTGTTGAGCTTTTGAAAAAGGTTGGTTTGCTTGACAAGAAGGACAAGTACCCCTCCGTTCTTTCCGGAGGTCAGAAACAGCGGGTTGCGATTGTAAGGGCTTTGTGCATGGAGCCTTCCGTTATGCTTTTCGATGAGCCGACTAGCGCTTTGGATCCTGAAATGGTCGGAGAGGTTCTTTCGGTGATGCGTGAGCTGGCTCGAAGCGGAATGACTATGCTGACCGTGACCCATGAGATGAAATTCGCCAGAGAGGTATCGAATAGGGTTGTTTTTCTGGCGGACGGAAAGATATGTGAGGAAGGGGATCCCGAACGCATTTTCTCCTTTCCTGAGACGGAGCGGCTGAAAAGCTTTTTGGAACGCGTTCTTTAGATCGGGGGATGATTTGTGGATACCGATGCCATCAGCACAAAGAGAAAGGAGCTGCAAAGAAGGCTCAACGGCCAGAAGCTCAAGGATTGGGACAGCCTTCCGGATTTCGGGCTGTATATGGAGCAGGTTCTGCTTTTTTTGAAAGAGCCGAACATGTGCATCGGAAATCAGGATGAGGATAATTTTACGAGATCGATGATCAACAACTATATAAAGCAGGGCTTGGTTCCGCATTGTGACGGCAAGAAATATTCCAGGGAGCATTTGGCATATCTTGTCGCGATATCTCTTCTTAAGCAGGTGATGAGCATAAGCGATGTGAAGGATTTTCTGGACATCACGATGGATGTCATAAATCCGTTCAGCGCTTTTACGAGGTATCAGCGGAGCCTGAATACTGCTTTTGATGAGGTCATAGAGGATATAGACGGTTGGGACGAAGGTGATATTTTCGTTTCGAAGATGATAATAAGATTCGCCGCAAAAAGCTATGCGTATAAGTTTCTGGCGAATGAATTGTTGAAAATGTATAAGAAGACTGATGAGAATGGAACAAAAGAGAAATAGCTATTCGCTTAGGCAGCTGGCGCGTGCGATAAGCGATGGGAATGCATCGCAGCGCAAGCATTTTGGTCAGGGAACTGATGTGTATAGGGTTTATGACAGGTTTTTGAGATCGTTTGATCTCACTGTGGATCTTTATGCGGATCATGCTCTTGTGACAATGTATGGTCCGTGTGCGGATGCGGATGAGGATGATATCAGGTCGTGCGTTGGATCGTCATTGAGGATTCCATCTTCGAATGTGGTGATCAAAAGCAGGATAAGGAAATCCGCCGTTACAAGCAATGATATAACTGATATCGCCGCGCAGATAGCGGGAGAGCCTCTTGCTTCTGATGATGAGGCATCCGGTGAGGAGTCGGACAAGGAGGAAGGTTCGGCTGGAGTTGCCCTTCAGGTGCATGAGAGCGGAATCGCATTCGGCGTTGATCTGCTCAAGCGCCTTGATACCGGGATATTTTTGGAGAACCAGCGTTCCAGGCTGTTAGTGAAGGAACTCGCCAAAGGCAGAAATGTTCTGAATCTTTTTTGCTATACGGGAGGGTATACCTTATTTGCCTATGCTGGCGGAGCATCGGCTTGCACAAGCGTTGATACGTCTTCATTTGCTTTGGATATGTGTAAGGCGAATATGGAATCCAACGGATTCGCATCTGACGACTTCAAGTTCGTGCGCATGGATGTTATGGAATTCGTTAAGGGTTATGACGGAGCGCCGTTTGATTTGATAATAATCGATTGTCCTTCTTTTTCCAACAGACATGGCGGGCGAGAGAGATCGTTTTCCGCGCAGAAGGATCATGTTGAGCTTATAACTTCTTGCGCGAAAATAATGTCAAAGAGGGGGATAATCATATTCAGGACGCCCTTGAGCACGTTTGAGCTTGAAAAGGGCAGGCTTCGGGATTTGAAGATAATGACATATACATCCGAAATGATACCTAAAGGCTTCACAAGGAATTCGATCGCGAGTAAGACGTTTGTCCTGAAGGCAATGAGCGAGGAGGACAAGCGCAAGATGGATGAGCGTCGAGCCAGGCGTGACGATGACATTTGCGCATCTCATCGCATTGGTGGCCGTGAGGAGCGCATTGGCGTCCGTGATGAGCGCAGGAGCGCTTATGACGAGCGAGCTGTTTGCAGGGATGGGCGCAGGGGCCAGAGCGCGGATCGCAGATCCGGTCGCGTCGGTTCGAAGGCGGAGCGAGGTGTTCGCGAGAGATCTCGTCGTTTTGACGATGGAATGTCTGACTCTGATCGCAGACGCGATGACAGGCCGTTCGGTCGTTCGAAGCCGGCCGGCCGCTTCAAGTCGGATGATGACGCATCAGGCAGGCGGGAGTCTTTCGGCCGCCGCCGCGGATTTTCGGATGGAAAGGAGCGCAATTCCAGGCGGCCGCACTCGGACAGGGAAAAAAGTTTCGGGAAGGCTGGGTTTGTGAGAGGAGGCAAGTCCAACGGTCGGAAAGCTTCCGGAAAATTCAAGTCGGAGGGTTGAGATGTTTGGGTTTTTTAAAAAGATCGCATCCGTATTTCAATCGAAGTCCTCAGTAGAGCGAAAGGAAAATGCGAAAAGCCTGGAGGAGATACTGTATGAAGCCGATCTTGGCGGAACCCTTTCCGCTCAGATATCCGCGGAGCTTATGGATTTGTCGAAATCCGGAAAGGTATCTTCCGATGATGATATGAGAAGGATGCTTTCTCAGATATTGTCATCCAAGATCCGCGAGTATGATATTCCGGACAGATTCGATGAGAAAACCGTGATTCTTGTTTTGGGAGTGAATGGGAGCGGAAAGACAACGACATGCGCAAAACTGGCGAAATATTTCAAGGAACGCGGTAATAGCCCGATTTTATGCGCCGCCGATACGTTTAGGGCAGCGGCCGGAGAGCAGCTGGATATTCATTCCCAAAGATTATCTGTGAACATAGTGCGAAATGATAAGGCTGGAAATCCCGCTGCCGTGGTTTATGACGGTCTCGCAGCACTTAAAAGCTCGGATGGGAATCTTCTCATTGCCGATACTGCCGGCAGGATGCATACCAAGGAGAACCTTTTGAAGGAATTGGGTAAAATAGATAGAATAGTCAGCTCCGGATTTCCAGACAGGAAGAATTACATAAAGCTTTTGGTTCTTGATGGCACAACAGGACAGAATGCCATTTCGCAGGCTGAGAATTTTGATCGCATTGCTGATATAGATGCGCTTGTTCTTACTAAGATTGATTCGGGGAGCAAGGGAGGTACGCTGATAAGGATATGCCAGAGCCTTGATCTTCCTGTTGCGTTCTTGTGTTCCGGTGAGGGTTATGATGATATCAGGAAATTCAACAAGCAGGAATACATCGAGGCGCTTCTTAGCTGAGACCGCATCCTGGCTGAAGAAGATTGTTTTTCCGCTAGCCGCTTTTTCCGTTTTGACTCCTGCTGCGGCAATTGCCGAGCCCCTTTCGGACTCATCCCGCCGGACTGATGATAGTTCGGATTTTTTGGAAATGATTGCCGAATACAAGGATACGATCGAATATGGCAAGGACGGCAGGATATCAAAAGTGACATCATACGATGGAAGCTATGATGTTTTCGAGTATGGTTCGATCTCGGGGAAGGTGGAGCGGATAATATCGCATGATTCCTTTGGCCGGCAGCTTGAGATCACCGTATTTTATCGCGATAGCGTGACCGGTCAGCTTTTAGGTTATAACAAGACATCCAGCCTTGGATTCTTTTCTTTGCTTGATAAGGATAATGATGTTTTTTTGAAGGGGACGTCTGATAAGTACAACGTCTACAATACGTTTTTTTCCTCGCTTGTCATAACTACGGATAGCAAGGCTTTGGATTTCAGCTATGACGATCAGGGCCGGCTTGTTGTGAAAAGGGATGATGGCAAGACTACGGTTTATAATCAGATGGGAAAAGTGGTATCCGATGGTGATGCGCAATATGCATACGATGAGGATGGGGAGCTTAGGTTTTGTGAAGTGGTGACGGACGGGAATCTTGTCAGCAGGACGGAATATAGGGATTCGGTCGAGCATGTCAGCGAGTTTTTCAAGAACGGTTTGATAGAGAAAAGGATTATATATGATGCTTCCGGAAATATCGAGGAAAGATTCGAAGGCGGAAAGCTTTATGCGAAGATAAAATATCGTGATGACAATAAGAATGTCAGCAATATAGAATACTTTCGCTGAATGGAAGCCACAAGTTTTCATTGTGGCGGAATTTAAAGGAGATTATGATTGCTTATGGGAAGGATTGAAAATGCTGTTTCGCAAAAAACCGCGAATATGCCCAAGAGCTTAACTAAGGCTTATAGGCTGATCGGAAAAGAGCGCATAGATGAGTATTCGGCAGATTTTCTCCGCTTGAGGCATATGGCTACGGGATTGGATGTCATCAGGGTTCTTACGGATGATGATGAGATGTTTTTCTCGTTTGTTTTCGACACACCGCCTGAAAACGACAAGGGGACTACGCATATTCTGGAGCATTCGCTGCTATCAGGATCCAAATCGTATGATGTTCCTGAGCCTTTTGAGATATGCGCATCCCAATGCGCGCTCTCGTATGTGAATGCGGAGACGCATCAGCTTTGGACATCCTTTCCTGTGGCTTCCACCGTGTATAAGGATTTTGAAAGCGCATTCAAGCTGTATGCGGATTGCGTGTTCAATCCTCTTTTGAGAAGAGAGACTTTTTTGAAGGAGGGCGTTCGCTATTCGCTTGGCGATGATGGCGTCATAAATGGCATTTCCGGAATAGTGTGCAATGAGATGAAGGAAGGCGAGCTTGAAAGCGGAAAGAGGTTGTTCGACGGCTATAAGCGTTTGGTCGCCAAGGGGGCGGAAAGCTTTGAGAGCGGTGGAAACAGCTTATGCATTCCGTTTCTCTCCTATGAGGAGTTCATAGGCTATTACAAGAAGCATTACAGACCTGAAAATTGCCTTTTGATTGTTTACGGAGGCAATAAGTGCGACAAGCTGCTGGAAATATTGGATAAGACGGTCTTGAATAAGCCGCTGGCTTGCGATTATCTGGAAGCATCGGGTGACGATGAGTTGAAGTATGATTTTCCCGAATATGCGGAATTCGTCCGGAATTTCGGAGATGGCGCCGGAATGGGATACAAGCAATCCGAAACGGGCGGCTTTCTTGAGGTGAAGTATTGCTCCGGAAGCATGTCCAAGCCTTCTTTCCATATGGTTTTCGACACTGGAATAGACGTGAGCGATCCCATTGGGCTGAGAATGGCTTCCGTGCTTTCGCAAGCGCTTTTAGGCTCGTACAAATCCCCATTGTATGAGGCTTTGCTCAAACTCAGGCTTGCCAAGGACGTTGGCGATGATACCGGAGTCAGTCTTTACAACGGAAAGCTGTATTTCACCATATCCCTCGATGGTCTGTTGATTGATGGTTCTTCTGAGGAGATTGTATCAGCATGTGAGAACAAGATCAGGGCGTTGCTTTCCGGTTTTGATATGAGCGGAAAGGTTGTCAGGTATTTGAAAAACGCCATAAAGACAATGAAAATCGAGGCGCTCGATAGGACATCAAATCCGATGGGAAGGAGAATTACGAGTTTGATAATGCAGAGCCAGGCAAAGGATTTGTCGCTGTGCGGGTTCTATGCGTCTATCTGCGAAATCGAGAAAAGGCTGAAATCCGATAAGACTGTTTTCGGAAGGATGTTTGACATGATATTCCGTTCGCCGGCTGTGATATATCATAAGATGCTTCTCGTTCCGTCTTGTTCGTACGAGGTCGAGCATGATAAGCTCGCGGATGATATCATAGGGTTTCTGAACGAGAAGTGCGACAAGCGGATGCTTGCAGCGGATGGCAAGTTATTTGAGGAAAGCGATAAGGGCGTTGGCATTAGCGCTGAGGACTCGAAAGGGATGTTTGAGCTTGAGCCGATTGATAGCATCGTGAAGATGATGAGGTTTCCGAATACCGTATCCTGCCTGATAGATGAGGAGAGCATGCGCGATGTGAATGGATGGAAGAAGGGGCTCACCTTTGAAAGTTATGGGGATTCGGAAAAAGGAATCGCTGTTTTCACGCGTGATGACAGTGTGCTGCTGTCGAATTTCAACATGGCTTTCCGTCTTGATGGCTTGAGCGAGGACGAGGTCTGTTATCTCCAGGTGCTCTCGGAATGCCTTGGCAGAGCCAAAGTGAATGGAGTCAGGGGCTTTCATGAGAGATTTCAAAGCGTGTTCCATTCGTTTTCGATGCATGCGACAGCGCTCCGGTCCGTATCCGACGCAAAAAGCGATTTTCCATGCTTTGTAGTTAGGTTTAAGGCGTTGGCTGAGGATACGGAGGAATGCTTTGATTTGCTTTTCAATTTGTTGCGGGACGCTGTGATTACGCAAAAGGAGGTCAGGGATTCGGTTCTGTCGCTCCAATCGGAATATGCTGATGTGTCATATATGGCGCAAGGTTTTTCAAATGTCATGTCCGATAGCATCATTGATTCGGCGGCGTTGTTCAAGAATGCGGCCAGCGGTGTTCTTTTCAAGTTGCGCATCGATTCGCTGGATATTAGAAAAAAGAATGTGTGTGATGAGGTTTTGGATGCGGTGAGGAGAATCTATGCGAAGGTTTTCAGGAGGAGCGGGATGGTGATCTCGCTGTTCTCCAATGAATTTCCGCAAAAGGCTGTTCTCGATTTTTCGAATAGGCTTGGGGACTCTTGCATTGCGGTGTCTGAAAACGGAGGTTCCGAAGGAGGTGTGATGCGCAGCAACATGCTTCAGCTGGCTGGCAAGTATAAGGCGGACGAGCAGGCCATGCGCTTTGCACGCTATGCGGGAGGATTGCTATCATATTACAGAATCAAATCGACGGTTACGTATCCCAGCATGTCGATACGCTGCCGTCCGCATTCGTCCGCTTTGGATGTGATGGCTTCGTATTTCCAGGATGTGGCATTGTATGAGGCTGTTCGCGTTGATGGCGGAGCATATGGCGCGTATTTTGATTACAATTATTATGGGGGTATGGTCCGCATATCGTCCATAAGGGATCCGAATGGAATAAATTCGTTCAAGTCGTTTCTCAAAGCTGTTGGCAGGTGGTTTGGCCCTTCGGATTTGAAATCGGCCAAACGCGCGGCCCTGGTGTCTATTTCGTATCCGCAATCGGATGAAAGCAAGGCGTTTCTGTATTTTTCGAGATTTCTCCAGAATATTACGGATGAGGCTCGGCGCAAGAGGGTGGATGATGCGCTGAAGGTTAAGCTGTCCGAATGCAGATCGGCTGTTAGGGAATTGTTTAGGAAGCATATGCTTGTTGATGGTGGAAAGTCCTATGCCATACTTGGAAATGAGGCTTCTCTTGATGCAAAGTCGGCCTTCATAAACGGGTTCTTTGATATAGTCGAATTCGATAACAGGAAGAGGGCTGTAAAAAGACGGGCGCAGGCTGAGCAGGAGAGTAAGGACAAGAAGTAATGCTTTATAAGATCAAAGCGCCTTATTCGCTGTCCGAATCCCAAAGGACTGCCGTTGAGAAGCTCTCCGCTGGTTTTAAATCCGGAAATGCGACTCAGGTTCTCAAAGGGGTGACAGGCTGCGGCAAGACTTTCATGATGGCCAATCTCATAGCCGAGCTTGAGAGGCCGGTGCTGGTTTTGTCGCACAATAAGACCCTTGCGGCGCAGCTTTACAGGGAGTTCAAGTCTTTCTTTCCTGATAATGCGGTGGAATATTTTGTGTCCACATACGATTATTATCAGCCGGAAGCCTATATACCCGGCAAGGATTTGTATATAGAGAAGGAAGTTGATTTGAATTCTGAAATCGACAGGCTGCGTCTTCGCGCCTCATTTGCGCTTTTGGAGCGTCCTGATACGGTTGTGGTGTCTACGGTCAGCTGCATATACGGTCTGGGAAGTCCGCAAGCGGTTGAGAGCATGGCTTTTGTGTTCAGCAAAGGCGAGACGCAGCCGACGCGCAAGGTTGCTTCCCGCCTTTGCGAAATGCAATATTCGGCGAATCAGAACGGCGTGCTTTCCGCAGGAGAATTTTCCCTCAAAGGTGATTTGCTGGAATTGATTCCGGCGGGAGAGGAGAATATTCTTCGCATTGAATTTGATTTCGATGAGATTGCCGGAATATCGTTTGTTGATCCGCTGAATCGCAGTGTGGTGAGGGAGTTCGATTCGTATGTCCTTTATCCTGCAAAGCAATTCGTTCTTCCCAAGGAGAGCATAGACAAAGGCGTTGGAAAGATACGAAAGGAGATGGAGGAGCGGGTAAGTTATTTTTTGGATCGGGGCAAGCCGCTTGAAGCGGAAAGGATACGCTCGCGCGTCGAATATGATCTCGATATGCTTGAGGAGGTCGGGTATTGCAGTGGAATAGAGAACTATTCGCGTCCTTTGCAGGGGCGTCCGCCAGGATCGAGGTCGAGCGCTCTTTTGGATTATTTTCCTAAGGATTTTGTCGTTTTCATAGATGAGAGCCATGTCACTGTTTCACAAATAGGAGCGATGTATGAAGGCGATCGCTCCAGAAAGCAAACGCTTGTCGATTATGGTTTTCGGCTTCCTTCCGCATTAGACAATCGTCCGTTGAAATACGAGGAGTTTGATTCTATGGTTTCGACACGTTTGTATGTTAGCGCTACGCCGGGTGAACGCGAGCTTTCGGAAAGCCAATTGACCGTAGAGCAGGTGTTGCGTCCTACAGGGCTTTTGGATCCCACGATAGAGGTTCGCAGCGAGGAAGGCCAGGTGGATGATTTGCATGAGGAGATCCGAAAAGCCGTATCGGCCGGAGAGCGCGTGCTTGTGACGACTTTGACGAAGAAGATGGCGGAGGATTTGTGCGAGTTCTATAAGGGCAAGGGCCTTAAGGTTGCGTATTTGCATAGCGAGATAGATACTATGGAGCGTGTTGGGATATTGAAGGATCTCAGGCTTGGCAAAAGCGATGTGCTTATCGGAATCAACTTGCTTAGGGAAGGGCTTGATCTCCCCGAGGTGTCGCTGATTGCGATTTTGGATGCTGATAAAATGGGTTTTCTTCGTTCCACCACTTCGCTTATTCAGATAATCGGACGCGCTGCAAGAAATGAGCGCGGGCGCATAATAATGTATGCGAATTCGATTTCCCGATCCATGAGGGAGGCGATTGATGAGACTGCCCGCCGCCGTCGTATCCAATCCCAATACAACGAGGAGCATGGCGTGGTCCCGCATACCGTCCGTAAGGAGATAACCGATATTTTGGATAGGGAGGAGCCTAAGGAAGCGATGCGCAAGAAGGCCGATTGGCTTCCGGATTTCGATTTCTCGTCCGCCAAGGATAGGGAAAGGTGCATAAAAGCGCTTGAGAAGGAGATGAGGATCGCCAGCAAGAGTCTTGAGTTCGAGAAAGCCATAGCGCTTCGCGATGAGATAAACAGGCTGAAAGGCGCAGGCTAAATCGGACTTTGAGGTTTTTATAAGCGCGCCGAAAGCGCTGTCTGCTTGTGAAAATGAAACTTATGGTATAAAATTATGTTTTGCGTATGGAAGCGGTTTCAAAAGACAGGAATATTCTCAGAATCGACAATTTGGTGAAGTTCTATGGCAAGCGGCAGGTCGTGAAAGGCCTTTCCTTTGAAATGGGCAGCGGTGATATCGTCGGACTTTTGGGTCCGAATGGCGCCGGAAAGACGACAACATTCTACATGGTTGTTGGCTTCATAAAGGCAAACGGGGGCAGCATTTTCATAAATGATGAGAATATAACTTCGCTTCCGATGTACAAGAGATCCCAGCGCGGCTTGGCTTATTTGCCTCAGGAGCCTTCGATTTTCAGAAAGCTGACGGTTGAGCAGAATATAATGCTGATACTTGAGGTCAGGAAGGATTTGAGCAGATCGGAACGCCAGGACGAGCTTGAAAGGCTGCTCGGAGAATTCGGTTTGACAAAGCTCAGAAAGCAATACGGACTTACGCTTTCAGGTGGTGAGAGGAGAAGGACTGAAATAGCCAGATGCTTGGCCTCGAAGCCAAAGTTCCTCCTTTTGGATGAGCCTTTTGCGGGGATAGATCCGATTGCGGTCAGCGAAATCAAGGATATGATAAGGTATCTTTCCTCCTTGGACATAGGCGTGTTGATAACCGATCATAATGTCAGGGATGCGTTGGCGGTGACCAAATACGCGCATATAATAAACAACGGATCGATTCTAGTAAGCGGAACTAAGGATGAGCTTCTGTCGAATGAGATTGCCGTTAAGACGTATTTCGGAAAGGATTATGAGGAATATAAGCAATAGGAGGCGGCTGACGGATGCCTAGCCTTTCCCTTCAGCAGAAGCAGGTCCTATCGGCCGCGCAAGTGCAGACGCTCAGCATTCTTACTGCTCCTGCCAATGAACTTGTCGAGATCATAGAGAAGCGGGCGGAACAGAATCCCTTCATGCTGCTGAAAGGCAGGTCTGACAAGCCTCGGTATTCGAGGAGCGTTTCATCGCAGGCGCAGGAGGCGAGCGACAGACATGAGGAATACTTGAATTCGATTCCTGACAAGGAAGGAGATATAAAGCGTCATTTGTCCGATCAGATCGAGTATTTGGATCTGACTCGAGATGAGGAGGAAATGTGCCGTCTCATAATATCCAATTTGGACGACAGGGGTTTTTTCGTATATGGCGCTGATGAGCTTTTGGAGGTTTTTGAGATAAGCGGCAGGGATAAGTTCGAATTATACGAGAGGATGGTTGATCAGGTTTCTCGTTTGGATCCGATCGGCTGCGCCGCATCTGATGTTTATGATTCGTTGCGGAAACAGATTTCGATATTGCGCGGCGGATTCCTTGATGAGGGCATTGATGGGGAGCTGATCGATTTGGCGTCCGGCATGATCAATGAGGATGATTTCACTTTGTTTTCGAAAGGCAGGACGAGGGATCTGGCTTTGAAATACGATGTGGATTCGGATCGCATAGGCAATGCCTTTTCGGTGATAAGGAGACTTGATCCGAATCCGGCGCGTGATTACTCTTCTTCTCCGATACGTTATGTTGCTCCAACGGTTCGCGCCGTGATTGTGGACAATGAGGTGAAGGTTTCGGTAGCGGATGGCATGATTCCTGCGATAGAGATGGACAGGACATATGATGAAGCAGGGCTGGACAGCAAAGGCAAGCGGCTGCTGGAGAGTTGCAGGAACGATATAGCGCTTCTCAATTCTATGATAGACTCCAGAAACGCGACATTGTCATCGATCGCTTATTTTATGATCAGCAAGCAGTTGAACTGGCTTTTGGGCAAAACGGATCGCAAAGTGCCGCTGATGCTCAAGGACATCGCGCTTTACTCGAACATGTCCGTATCCACTGCCTCGAGGATAGTCAGTTCGAATTATCTGGAATTCGAAAACCGCGTAATTCCGCTTTCCGATTTTCTTGAGAGGTCCGCAGACGGCAGCAACAGCAAGAGCGATGTCATCAGCGCCATAGCAGAGATAATCAGGACAAGTGCGGAGAAGCTTTCTGATGAGAAGATACGTCGGATTCTTGAAAGCCGCGGAATAAGCATATCCCGTCGGACCGTGCAGAAATACCGCGCCTTGTATCTCCAGTAGGCGTTTCCGGCGGTGCGCTGGAATTTTCTTGTTTGTTTTTTGCGGAGTCATTATAATATAATAAATCATGCGTCGGGCCTTTTATCGGGCTTCTGACATAAGGAGATGAGTGAAATGGTTAGTTATAAGGATTTGGGATTGGTGAATACCAGGGAGATGTTCAAGAAAGCCGTAACCGGCGGATATGCTATTCCCGCATACAACTTCAATGATATGGAGCAGCTTCAGGCCATAATCCAGGCTTGCGTGGAAACGAAGTCGCCTGTGATATTGCAGGTTTCAAAGGGTGCTCGCGATTATGCGAACATCAACTTGCTTTACAATATGGCGAAAGGCGCTGTCGAGTATTCGAAGTTCCTGGGGTATCAGATTCCAATCGTTCTTCATCTTGATCACGGCGCGGATTTCGATATATGCAAGTCGTGCATAGACAACGGTTTCTCTTCCGTTATGATTGACGCTTCATCGCACCCTTACGAGGAGAACATAGAGATAACGAAGAAGGTCGTTGAATATGCGCATAAGTACGATGTTACGGTTGAAGGCGAGCTTGGTGTTCTCAGCGGCGTTGAGGATGAGGTCGCAAGCGAGCAGAGCCATTATACCAGGCCTGAGGAGGTCATAGACTTCGTCAGCAAGACTGGCGTTGACAGCTTGGCCATTTCGATTGGAACCAGCCATGGCGCCAACAAGTTCAAGCCGGAGCAGTGCACCAGGGATCCGAAAACCGGAAGGCTTATTCCTCCCAGTCTTAGATTTGATATTCTTAAAGAGGTCGAGGAGAAACTCAAGGGCTTCCCGATAGTTCTTCATGGATCGTCATCGGTTCCGCAGGAATACGTCGACATCATCAACAAGTTTGGCGGAAATCTCAAGGATAGCATCGGAATACCTGAGGATCAGCTTCGCCAGGCGGCAAAGAGCGCGGTTTGCAAGATAAACATCGATAGCGACGGAAGGCTTGCCATGACTGCTGCGGTTAGGAAGTATCTTGCGGAGAACCCTGCTGCTTTTGATCCCAGAAAATATCTTGGCGCTGCTCGCGACGAGCTCAAGAAGATGTACATGAGGAAGAACATAGAGGTTCTTGGAAGCAACGACAAGTGCTGATTTTACGGGTGACGGTAGGAATATGAAAAAGCTCGTCATAGTTGAGTCTCCGACTAAAGCGAAGACGATTTCAGACATACTCAGCAAGGAAAACGCGGAAGTGATGGCTTCAATGGGCCATATTAGGGATATTCCTGAAAACGGAATAAACGTGGATATGAAGACATTCAAGCCGAAATATGCGATTTCCAGCGACAAGAAGGAAATTGTCAAGAAGATGAAGAAGCTGCTCAGCGAATCAGACGAGCTTTATCTTGCGACTGATGAGGATAGGGAAGGCGAGAGCATTTCCTGGCATTTGAGGGAAGTCCTCAAGCCTTCTATTCCGACCAAGCGCATGGTGTTTCATGAAATCACTCCGTCAGCAATCAGGCGCGCATTCGAGAATACCCGCGATATAGATATGAATATGGTCAGCGCGCAGGAATCGAGAAGGGTTCTTGATAGGCTTGTCGGCTATGAGATATCTCCGCTTCTTTGGAAGACAATAGGCGATAGGCATTTGTCCGCCGGCCGTGTTCAGAGCCCCGCCTTGAAGCTTATCGTCGACCGTGAGTATAGCAGGATGTCTTTCGTATCCTCTTTTTATAGTGTCATAAAGGCTGTTTTCGAGACTTCGCAAGGGGATAGGATCGAATCCAAGCTTGTCAGCGTGAACGGAAAGAGAGTGGTCAGCGGCAAGGATGATTTTGATCCTGATACTGGAAATGTCGTGAATCCGGATCTCGTGTTGCTCGACGAGGATAAGGCGCAGGCTTACGAGGAGGAGATGCGGAACGCCGATTGGAGCGTTTCCAAGGTAACCAAAAGGGAAGTGAAGACCCAACCGCCTGTTCCATTCATAACATCCACTTTGCAGCAGGAGGCGAACTCCAAGCTTCATTTCTCCTCTTCTAAGACGATGCTGATAGCTCAGCATCTTTATGAAAAGGGTTTTATAACCTATATGCGTACGGATTCGCCTTCGCTTTCTGAGGACGGCGAGAACGCCATAAGGCAGGCGATATTGTCCGAGCTTCCGGCAGATAGCATCTGCGAGGTTGCAAGAAAGTTCAAATCCAAGGATGAGAACGCGCAGAATGCTCATGAGGCGATAAGGCCGGCTATAATAGACGGTAGGATAAGGAATGCCGAGTCGCTTCCCTTATCCGGCGACGAGGCAAGGCTTTACGGTCTGATTTACCGGAGGTCTCTGGCGTGTCAGATGAGGGACAATGTGCGCGAATCCACCAATCTGAGGATTTCCAATGCGAACGGTGATGATTCGTTTGAGTTCACAGCATCCGGATATGTCACGATACAGGAAGGATTCAGAATGGTTTATGGCTCGGCTGATGATAAGGACGAGGCCAAAAAGCTTCCATCGGTTAGAGAAGGTGATGATTTGAATGCGGTTGATGTTTCTTCGCAGAAGCAGCAGACTTCTCCGCCCAGAAGGTGGTCGGAAGCGGCTCTGATACGCGAAATGGAAAGGCTTGGAATAGGCCGGCCTTCCACATATGCGGCTACCATCTCATCAATAACCAATAGGAAATATGCCGAACGTCAGGATGGTGCTCTCATACCGACTTTCACGGGATTCATTGTGATAAAGTTTCTTTCGGATCACCTCTCCAAGTTTCTTGATTATGATTTCACATCCAAGATGGAGGAAAGTCTTGATGAGATTGAGAATACCCGCATAAACGAATTCGAATATCTGCATGATTTCTATTCGGGTCCTGGCGGTCTTAAGGAAAGCATGGAATTCGAGATAGATGACAGGCGCGAGGAGCAGAAGGTTTTGCTGCCGGGCATCAGCGGCGAATATTCCATTTATGTCGGAAAATACGGACCGTATATTTCATATGGCGGCAAATCGTATTCCATTCCGTCCAATGTGTTTCCGCATATGGTTTCAGATGAGATGATCCGTCAGATAATCGATGACAAGGAAAGCGGTAAGCAGGCAGCGGCGTTTGAGTCCGTATCCGTTGATGAAGCCACTGGAAAGGAGATATTCTTCAATGAGAACGGAAAGTTCGGTCCTTACTTTTTCATACAAGGGGAGAAAAGGAGCGTCAGGCTCCCAAAAGGATGCAAGAAGGATGACCTTACTCGCGACGAGATATCGAAGCTTTTTGCGATTCCGTTTGAAGTCGGCAAGGATGGCGAGGGCAATCCGCTTGTGATGAATAGCGGAAGATTCGGATATTACGTATCCTATAACGGCAGGAATGCGAGTGTGAAGGATATCCATAAGGCATTGAGCATGACGCTGGATGAGGCGTTGTCGCTGTTTGATAAGTAGGGATCATGACTGTTGTTGATGAAAGCGAAACGATAAAGCGCATTGTTTTTGATAATGGAAAGAAGCTGACCGTTGTCGGAAGCGCGCATATAAGCCAGAAAAGCGTCGATGAGGTGAAGGAGCAGATCGAGACCATTCATCCGGATTCCATTTGCATAGAGCTGGATGAGGACAGATGGGATAAATATCATCATAAGGATGATGCGTATAAGAACTTTGATCTGATAAAAACCATTCGCGAGGGGAAATTCTTCTTGATAATGGTCAATGTCATATTGTCGTCATTTCAGAAGCGTTTGAGCATGAATATCACTGGCGAATCCGGTAAAGAGATAATAAGCGCAGGGGAAATCGCTTTGGAAAAGGGCGTGCCGTTGTGTTTTGCTGATAGGAATATTTCCTTGACGCTTAAAAGGGCTTGGGCCAAATCATCTCTGTTGTCGAGGGCGATGATATTGTCGAACCTATTCGTTTCCGCTTTTGATAAGAGCAAGATAAGCGAGGAGGAGCTTGAACAGCTTAAGCAGCAGAGCAATATCGACAAGATGCTGGAGGAAATGGCCAAGGAGATGCCATCCATCAAGACTGTGCTTATAGATGAAAGGGACAGATATCTGGCTACTAGGATATATGAAGCGCCCGGCGACAACAAGTTCGCGATAGTAGGACAAGGTCACGTCAAGGGCTTGATAGCCACATTGGGAAGGCTTGAGAGGGGTGAGGTCTCGAATGATGTGTCGGAACTGGATGTCGTTCCCAAAAGAAAAGGCAGGTTCATAAGGGAATATTTTGTTCCGATTCTGCTTGTGACGGGATTGCTTGCCGTCGGCATCGTCAAAGGTTGGAGGATGGGTGCGCAGTTTTTTGCCGCATGGGCGATATTGAATGCGTTGTCGGCTTTTGTCGGCGCAGCGATTAGCCTTGCTCATCCGCTTACGATGGTTGTTGCGGCTTTGACATCTCCTATTTCGGCGCTGACGCCGATTTTAGGCGTAGGAATGTTCGCTGGTCTTGCGGAGGCTCATGTCCGCCGTTCGCGCGTCAGCGATTTGGAAACCCTTACGGATGATGTTTCATCGTTCGGACGCTGGTTCAAAAACAGGATACTTCACACTTTTATGATATTTGCTGTTACCACATTGTCGAGCGCAGTGGGAACGTTTGCGGTGTTTCCCATATTCAAGAACGTTGTGTTTTCGCTTTTTGGTTGGACATGATTGCCAGCGCTTGCTGCTTTCGAGTCATTCGCAGGCGTTTTTGAAAAAACTTTTCTTAAGTGTATAATTAGATACTTATGTGAAATCGCAGCTATCATAGCGGCGTTGAATCGCGCGGTTTGCAATGGCTGTCGGTTTTTGTTTTTGGAGGAAAAATGAAGAAGAAGATTGTTGCGGTTCTCATTATCGCTCTTGTTTGCTCTGTTTCCGCTTTTGCTGCGGGAAGCAAAAAAGCGACTGATCGTCATGGAAAGGATTTCGGTCTCGGTCTGAATCTTGGTTATCCTGGTGTTGGATTGGCTTTCAGGTATCATGATGACAATGTGAGGGTTCTTGGCGCGGCTGCATTCAGCTACATGGGGAGCGCTATTGCGATTGACGCCACGGGCGAATACATTTTCGCTACGGTTGAGAATGACAAGCATGAGTCTATCATTGACTTTTCAGCTGGCCTTGGACTTGGCGTTGATATTCCTTTTAGTGGAAGCCCGTCTCTTGCTTTTGAAGCCGGTTTGATTGCGAACTATGATTTCGAGAAAGTGCCGCTTTCGATCTTTGCGAGAATATTGTATAGGCCTACATTGCATTTTGGCGATCCGCTGACAATGGAATGGTTCGGACTTGCAGGAAGCCTTGGCATTACATACAATTTCAATTTGAACAAGAAATGATTTCGCTTGTGTCGCAGCCGGTTCGTCTGGTGCGGCTGGCGAATTGTAATCCCTGCCTTTAGGCGGGGATTTTTTTTGATTTTTTTTGGCTATGTCCGAATACATTTATTCCGCCATATCCAGCTCTGCGGCTCTGTCCTGTCAGTCAAACTTTCGGACATAGCCTTTTTTTTGAAGGCGCCCATAAGGACATGAGGAGGTAATTTGTGATTAGGAGAAATTTTGCGGGAATGATCGTAGTGGCGGGCATAGTGGCTTTTGCTTTGGCTGCGGTTTTCTCGTGCAAGGGGGGAAAACTGAAAAGCGTTGAGATATCAGGTGCCCCACAAACCGAAGTCATTTATATCGGTGATGCTTTTGATATGGAGGCGTCTGTTTCCGGAGCCGCTGAGGCGGATTGCTTGTTCGAGTGGTCGATTTCGCCTGATACCGGAATAATCGAATCTGCAGACGAAGCTGATGGCAAATCATTTGGTATCACAGCCAAAACTGTTGGGTCGGCAAAGGTTTCCGTCAGGGTTGCTTTGAAGAACGACCCTTCTGATAGCGTTGAGAAGGCAATCAATCTTACGGTTGGCGCCAAAACCCGCCCTTCATCAGGCGCTGGCATGCTTCCGGAGTCATACCTGAGTGCGGCGCAGCAGGAAACCGTAGCAGCATCCGGACAAGTGAGTTGGGAGTTGGATGTGCCTGAGAGCTCCGGTCTTGAGACTGGTTCGCTGGAAATAAGCGCCGAAGGTGGAGTGACTGTTGCTTTAGGGGCAGCTGTTCCGGAGCAAGGAGCTGGGGTAATAGTGAACGTGAAGGATGCCAGCGGAAAGGTTATAGTTTCGGCACCTGTTCGCATCGAACCATTGACGCTTTCCTCTTCCTCGGGAGGGCCTGTTGCGCCGGGATCGAATCCGATGGCTTCAGGGCTGTGGATTCCTGAGAAGGCCGCTGATGCGATCGCCGCTGCGACTGAGAGCGGAAAGTTTGATAGATATGATGTCTCATATCTTGAGGGCTCCGGTCTTTCCGAGGGCGCGGTGATCGTTTCCGAAAACGGCGCTTTTTCAGTAAAAACCGGGACTGCCATACCTGAGAACGGGACGGATGTTTCTGTTAAGGCTGTGGATGCGCAAGGACGGATCATAGCTGCTATTGCCGTTAGCCTTTCTCCTTTGACGGTCGAATCCCAAATCGGACAGGTCGGAACAGGCGAATCCGGCCTTGAGTCGTCCTCATGGATTCCCGAACAGGCTCAGACTGCCTTGGCTGCCGCCGTTCAGGCTGGCGTGACGCCAACGTATGTTGTTGACATTCCCAGCGGCTCCGGTCTCACATCCGGTGATGTGACGGTTAGCGCTGATGGCAAGCTTTCGGTTGCCGATGACGCGCAGGTTTCTGAAGGCGGAGCGAATATAAGGATCAAGGCTGTGGATTCAAATGGAAACGTGATCGCTGCAGTTGCGGTCGGGGTATTTTCGGAAACCATTAAGAGTGTGGATCTCAGCGCAGTGCAGGACAATGATCCGAATCCGATAGTGGAGACGGGATCCGTTTCGAGATTCAAGCTTTCGATAACTCCGAAGCATGATAAGACGGTTAAAAGCATTTCGGCATCGCCCGAGGGGATTCTGACTATTGGCGAGCGGGATAATAGCGGTCGTTGGCTGATCGGTGTGGTGAATGATGATAATGAGCATGATGGCAAGCTTGTAACAGTTACCGTTGCGTATGATGGGGAACCTGAAACCACGCAGCTGATTGATGTAGTCGTTTCACATGTGGTGGTGCCTGCCAGCATGGAAGTCAGCAACGCATATGTTCATACCGGGTCATCGGCTGTGATTCAAGCTGTTTATTATGATAGTGACAGGAATGACATCACCTCGCATGTCACCTATCCGGAGATTTCGCTTGAGCTTATTTCGGATGTAGGTAATGTGATGAGCCAGGAAAATGGAATATCCGGCGCAACGGTCAGACTCAATAATTCAGCGAATGTGGGCAATTTCGCGCTTTTGGAGGCAAGCAATGCAAAGTATTCAGCCTTGGAATCCGTTGAATTTACGGTGAATTGCCTTGATATGCGATTTGTTCCCGGACTTTTTACCATAGGCATTAGTCACGATAATACGTTCCGCAAGGTAATTTTCCCCAAAGGAAATCTTTACCATATTGGAACCGATCCTGACAATGGTTGGAATTTTGAGGCGCATCAGTATGATTACAGGACAAGACCAGGTTCCGGAGCTATCATAAACGGCGCGGCAGCGAATACGCCTGATAATAATTGCGGACTGTTTTATTGGTCGCCTGATAATAGCGGATCGTATGCGAATGATTACGACTCTTCAAATCAGTTGGCCGATGATGTCCTTTTCGCGCACTTGCCTGATTTTATGGAGGTGTCTGAATTTGATTTCAGCGCTCTTGACAAGGATGAGTGGACATATGTTTTAGATACTCGCAAGGATGCTGCTGAAAAATATGGTCTGGCGACTCTGAACATAGGCAATGTCACTATGTATGGCGCGGTTATTTTGCCGGATTTGTGGATCAAGCCTGAGAATTGCGATGAGTTTGTTCCGGGGGTAACCGGCACAAGCGCTGATTGGTCGGCGAGCTGGACAGCCAATGTCTATGATGCGAACCAGTGGCAGGCGATGGAGGATTCAGGTGCGGTATTTCTTCCGACATCCGGGCAGAAATATTACGGCAATGGAAACGTTATCGTTGGCGGACAGAATCCTACCGGTTATTACTGGGTGTCAAAGCCTTACAGCGCATCAGAAGCTTACTATATTAGTTTTGATAGGACTAGATTCTACACTGGAACTTCTTCTTCGCATTGTCCTAGGGCAAACGGATTTTCTCTGCGGCTTGCTGCTGAAGTGGATTGAATTGGTAATTGATCGGTTGGCATTCTGAAGCTATTGAAAAAAATATGCGCTCGCGTTTGGGCTGCAAACGCATTTGCACAGGATTTGAGCGAGTCAGGGCTTTTGCAAGTCTTGGTGTTCCGCCTATCTGATCCGTTTGCTGTCCGAACGCGTTTTTTTGGCGCATATGATGATGGTAGGGTGTGGCAATAGGCACTTGAAATATTTCAGGCGCTTATTTATAATAATAGAAGTTTTTAGGGGTATCGCCCAATGGTTAAGGCACCGGGTTTTGGCTCCGGGATTACAGGTTCGATTCCTGTTACCCCTGTGATTTGCAAAAAAAATTGAAAAGTTGTAAACTTTATCAAGTCGTTTGGAGAGATTCCCGAGCGGTCAAAGGGGGCAGACTGTAAATCTGTTGGCTCAGCCTTCGAAGGTCCGAATCCTTCTCTCTCCATCTAGTTCGAAAGAGGGCTTCCCGCCGATTGCGGATCGGTGTCGGAAGTCCTTTGTTTTTCATATGAGACGTTCCATTTTCACTTGCGTATATTTGTTTTTTGCGGCAATTGCGTTCGCGTTGTTCATTTTAGCTACGACATTGCTGTTCGGATTGGCTTATGCGTTGTCCTTTCTGATTCCGATTGGCAAGCGCCGTCGTGAAAGCATAATGTATTCATGCATGGTTCTGAACGCCAGGTTTGTTCATTTGCTGCTTTTTGTAAGGGTTGACGGAGAAGGATTTGAAACGATCAGAAAGCTGAAAACCGATTCGGATGCCAGGATATGTTTGATTTCGAACCATACTTCCATGCTTGACATATCGACGATAATTTTGGGATGTTATCCTATGAGGGTGGGGTTCATAGCGAAGAAGAGCCTTTTCTCCATACCGGTTTTCAGACTTTATCTCAAAGTCGCGCATTGCGTTCCGATTGACATAAGCAGCGTAAGGTCCAATATTGAAGCCATTCGGCGCGGTGTTGATAGCATAAGCGCGGGAATGCCTATGCTGATATTTCCGGAGGGATCGAGGAGCAAGACCGGGAGGATCGCGCCTTTCAAGCGGGGTTCTTTCAAGATGGCTGAGCGATCGGGCGCTGTTGTGGTGCCGATAGCTTTGTCCGGACTTAGGGACTATGCGGAAAACAGAAGGCGGCTTTTTGTGCGCGAGCGCGGCAGAGCGGTTGTTCTCGATAGCGTTGGTTTTTCCGGATTGCGGCAGGACGAGGCGGATGCCGCGGCAAAGGACATAGAGGAAAGGATAAGGGCGGCGGCAGGCGATAAATAATGAGTGATTTGGTTTTTCCATCTGTCTATTCGATTACAAAGGATGGCTTTTGCAAGGCGTTTCCATTGGTGCCGGCATATAGGTTTTCACAATTGCGCAATCTCAGGATGAAGGGATACGATGACATGGAGTTATATAGGAATCTGGGCAAATACGCCATCGGTTTCCTGGAAAAGTCATTGTCTTTCGGTTTGTTTTCATCATCGGTTGCTGATGCTGCGGTTGGAAGCGAAGCATCCAAGATTATCGTGAGGCTTCATGATGGTTTTGAGGTGGAAGCGGTTTGCATAAAGCCGGTAGGCGCGTCATCGGCTACGGTTTGCCTGTCATCCCAGGTTGGGTGCAATTGCAAATGCCGATTTTGCAGTACTGCTTCAATATCGTTTGTCAGAAATCTTGATGATTATGAGATAATCGAGCAATTCTATCATCTGAAGAGGTTGTTCGGCGACATAGGGAATGTCGTGTTCATGGGGATGGGAGAGCCTCTTTTGAATTTGGATTCTGTGATTGCCGCAGCAAGGTTCTTTTCTGATGAGGAGGGGATATCCGTTCGCAACATAACCATAAGCACATCGGGTATATCGAAGGGCATTTTGCAGCTTGCTGCTCGTTTTCCGGATGTCAAGCTGACTTTTTCCCTCGTATGCGCCGATGATGCGAAAAGGCGGGGTTTGATGCCGATCTCCGTAGCCAATCCGCTTTCGGAAGTCAAGAAGGCGCTTTTGAAATATCAAAGCAGGAATAGAAGGAGAATAACTCTGGCGTATCCTTTGTTTTCCGGAGTGAACGATTCGAAGGCTGATGCCATGGCGATAAAGTCGTTTGCGGCGGGGTTGATATGCCATGTGAATCTCATTCCGTTCAACGAGGGTGGTCGCGGAGGATTCAAGCGTCCGGATCCGGCAGGAATCAAGCGTTTCGAGAAATATCTTTCAAATATGAACATGCCGTATTCCGTCCGGTATTCCAAAGGCGGAGAGGTTAATGCGGCTTGCGGTGAATTGGCGTTGAGGCGAAAAAAGGCTCATGCGGACGGAAATGACGCGGGAAAAGGCTGATAGTCGGAGGAGGATTGCCATAATCCTGGTTGCGGCATTGGTTGTTGCCGCTGCCATCGTGATTCTTGCTATTGCAGGAAATGCAAGGCGCGCTGAGTCGTTTGAAGGCAAACTTCCCGTGGTATCGGTTGCTGAGCCGGAGACTGTAAGGCTTGACAGGCATATCAGCATGCTCAGCCATGTTGAGTCGCAACGGATGGTTCCTGTCGTATCGTTGGCGTCGGGAAAGGTTCTGGAAATCGCAGTCGCTTCCGGAGATAGGGTGAGCGAGAATCAGGTGGTGGCAATTGTGGATCCGGAGGCTTATCAGCTTCAGGAAGAGATGTCGGCTGCTGTTTCGACTGCAAGCGAAGCCGCGTTTTCAAGAGTCGAGGAGCTTTATCGCAAGGGCGCCGTTTCAAGGCAGGATTATGATGAGGCTTTGGCAAGAAGGGACGCATCAGCTGCCCAGACCAGACAGGCATCGCTGCAGTTGTCATGGACTGATGTCAAAGCGCCGAAGGATGGCGTGGCTCTGACTGTTTTCGTTAAGGCGGGGGATACGGTTTCGCAGGGTTCCCCCATAGCTTTGATTGGCGATTTGGATCGTATTTGCTGCTATGCTGATGTTCCCGAAAGCGGATTGGGGTCTATTAGAAAAGGTGCTCATGCGCGAATCGTTCATCTTTCGTCTGGAAAAACCGCTTCGGGTCAGGTTGAGCTTGTGGAGCCGTATGTCGATCCTAGAAGCAAGACATTTAAAGTGAAGGTGGCATTTGACAGCGGGTTCGACAAGGAGGTTTTCATTCCCGGCTGTTCGGTCGATGTCGCGATATCAATCGGATCCGATGAGGCCCGTGATTTCATTTGCGTGCCGAGGAGCGCGCTTACCGGAAGCGATGCTTTGTATTATGTGGATTTCGAATCCGGAAAGCCTGATGATAGCAGGAGGATCGGCATTGCGCATATGCTTGAGAGATCTGATTTTGAAATCAAGGGCGAGTATGTCATTGTCGGTCCTTCCGGAATCGGAAGGAAGTTCGTGGTTCGCGGCCAGAATTCTCTGTTCGATGGCCAGAAGGTGATGGCGGAGATCGGATGTGAATAGGATAAGCCGCTTTGCCGTTGATCATCCCGCGGTCATAGGCATACTGCTGATTTCATTGCTGTTTTTCGGATTGATTTCCATTCGGTCTATAAACACTTCCCTCATGCCATCGCTGTCTATGCCCGAAATTGTTGTGTTGTCCGTGTATCCGGGAGCGGATGCTCAAGACATAGAACACGATGTGACGAAGGTGATTGAGGATGATATGGCCACCTTGTCCGGGCTGAAGATGATTGAGTCGGAATCCGGACAATCCGTAAGCCTCATAACATTGTCTTTCCAAGATGGAATCGACGCTGAGGATAAGATTGAGGAAGTGCGCTATAGGCTCTCGAGGCTGAGATCCGAGCTTCCTGACGATCTTCAAGGCGATCCGGAGGCTTTGATAGCTTCGTCTTCCATGGTTCCGTGCATTTCGTTTTCCGTGAGCAATTCTGATCTGGATAGGACTTATGAATATCTTGTCGATGAAATAGTCCCCCGCATTACCAGGATTCCGGGGGTCACTACCGTCGAGGTTTCGCCTGATGCAAGCAGGGAAATCAGCATTGTGATGCGTCCGGATGATATGGCGTCGAGAAACATAAGTCCGATAGATATTTATAAGGTTATGTCATCCGGAAGCTCCGATTTTCCTTTGGGCGAGTTTTCGTATGACGGACGCGGAGTTTCATTCAAATACGATGGGTCGTATAAAAGCATTGCTGATTTGAGGAATATGGCTGTGGGCGCATCCGATAGCGGAGTGGTGACGAGACTTGGCGATGTTGCTGATATAATGGCCGATAGGGCTGAGAATCCGGATGATGTTCTTGTCGGAGGAAAGCGCGCATTCATGGTTTCCGTTCAAAAAAGGGATGACGGGGATGTGATCAGGATATGTTCGGCGGTTAAGAAGGTCATTTCCGAAATGGAGCGCGAGTCTTCCGGCGCTTTGAGCATAAGCGTTTTCAATGATGATTCGAAAGTTACCGGAACGACGCTTAAGGCTGTCATATCATCAGGGGTTCTTGGAATATTGATGGCTGTCTTGTCCATTTGGTTGTGTTTGGCTGATTTTAAGGCTACCTTCATAATTGCCGTTTCCATACCGCTGTGCATTCTTTTCTGCGTAATCGCCTTGTCAGTATCAGGCCGTTCATTGAATACAATGACGCTTTCGGGGATGGTCATGTCCCTTGGAATGGTGGTTGACGGATCGATTGTGATGCTTGAGCAGGTATATAGGCATTTGGCAAGCGGCAGATTTTCAATAAGGCAATCGCTTTATCGTGCTTCTGATGAGGTTTCCGGTTCGATTCTGGGTTCGGTTGCGACTTCCGTTGTCGTATTCATTCCGATAATACTCCTGCCGGGAATTGTAGGCATGGTGCTTAGCGATGTCGCTTTGACTCTGGTGTTCAGCATGCTGGCATCACTTGCGGTATCCATACTCGCTGTTCCGTTTTTCATACGTTTGATAAAGAAGGAGGGTGAGCCGATAAGGGAGCATAGGCTGGTCAATTCGGTCTTCGCATGGATTGAGAAGCGTTATGCGTTCGTTTTGAAGTGGATATTGGGCAATAGGAAGAAGGTCGTATTGGCTTCTGTCGGCGTGCTTGTCTCTTCGCTGGCGTTTGTTCCGCTTTTGGGTTTTACGTTCATACCTTCGGTCGATCAAGCTGGAATGTATATCGATTTCGAGTTTCCGCTGGCATATTCGCAGCAGGATACGCGATCGCAGGCTCTTAGGATTGCGGATTACATCAAGGGCATTGATGGTTTGGATAACTACAGGATGAATGTGACAAAAGGGCAGTCGATTTTGGATTTTGGCGGCCGCAACATAGTCTCGTGCCATGTGGTTTTGGTTCCGTCTGGAAAACGGCGCGCGAGGATACAGAGGATGATACCTGCGATTCAGGGCGATTTGAATTCTCTTTTTCCCGATGCGAAGATCAGTATCCGCAATGGCGGTTTTGATTCGTATCTCGCATATGCGGCTGGCGGAGGAGGGTATGGCATGAATCTGATAGGTGAGGACATGCGTATCCTGTATGCTGAGGCGGAAAGGATCAGGAATGTTTTGAATGCTCACCCGGATGTGATGTTCACCAGACTTTCCACGACATGGGACAGCCGAAGCCTTTCCTTGGATATGATCCGCAGCAATATGTCTGATCTGGCGGTCACATCGCTTGAGGCCGGATTGGCTTCCGCCTTGTATTTCAGGAAAACCGAGGTGGGGCGCATCAGGGAGTCAGGCAAGGATTCGAGATACAAGTTGAGTCTGACTAGCAAGTTGAAGGATTCGCCTGTAACGGATGATGTTCTGAATCGCATCAGAGTCAGATCGGTTGCGGGGGAGATGGTGCCGTTCGATAGGATAAGCAGTCTGTCTGAGTCCGGTACCCTTACATTCATAGGCAGGAAGAACAGGGCGCGCTGCATTTCGATAGAGTCATCTTTGGTTTCATCCGATTTGTCTCCGGTTACCGCTCATATGCTGAATTATCTTAAGAAGAACCCGCTTCCGCAAGGCGTTGAGAGGGATAGGACCGGGCTTATCGCTCTGATTTCGGATTCCATTCCTCCTTTGTTTCTTGCTGCTCTCATAGCAGTGTTTCTGGTATATGCGGTTATGGTCATGCAATTTGAGAGGTTTCTGCAGCCGATGATAGTCATGGTTTGCATTCCCTTCACATTCATTGGTGTGATAGCGGGTCTGCTTTTGTTCGGAACACCGGTTTCGATAATGTCGGTTTTGGCTATGGTGGCCTTGAGCGGAACCGTTGTGAACAACGGCATAATATTGATTGACTATACGAATATGCAACGCGATAGGCATAGGGAATGCCGGATGAGGGGCATTGATAGCGCTGTTTTGGCGCAGAGCGATTGCGATATAAGCGGAAAGGATTATCGCGATTTGTCTTCGGATTGGAAATGGGAGCTTGAGTCTCTTGAAAGGCTTGTGATCGAGTGCTGCGCATCCAGAATCAAGCCGATATTCATGACGGCGGCGACTACGGTGCTTGGCGTTATACCGATGGCTTTCGGAAAGGGCGAAGGCGCTGAGCTGTATGCGCCTCTCGGACAGTCCATGTTCCTGGGGCTTTTTGTGAGCACGTTTTTGTCTTTGGCCATAGTGCCGGCTTTGTATTATTCCGCTGAGAAGCGAAGGATATTGAGAATGTCGCGTAGCATGTGATGCGTGATTTGCGAGGAGGCGAATGATAATGATTGGAGCTTTGAGGCATCTGCTTGGGTATTTTGTTTTTTTGGTTGTTGCGTTCGCATCTCTTTCATGCAGTGTTAATTTCAGCTCGAGCATATCCGGAGTGGTGTATGAGAAAGACGGATTCACTCCTTTTCCGGATGTGTATGTCTATGCTTATACGGACGAGAAGGAGAGGGATGCCGATTATGCTGGATTCAGAGCTGATATGGAACTGGCGGAGGAATCACAATCGCATGCGAGGCAGAATAGCGATTCGAGTGGAAACTTCATGCCTAAATCCGGAAGAAATGTGATGAGGGCGCTTACTGGATCTGACGGTTCGTTTACGGTGAATAGGATTTTCTGGAACAGCACTCATCCCAGGTTCGGCAAGGATGGTGATGTTTGCGATATTTATCTTCTGTTTTTCAGCAGAATGGCGGGAGATTTTGATTCGCAGGACGCCGCCTTGCGCAATGGCCTGATTAGGGAGGACAAGCCGTTCACCATAGTTTCCGATAGCGCCAACCAATCCGCTGTGAAAGCGCAGATAGCCAGAAAATCGGCGCGGTTCTCTTCTGGGATTTCAGGATATTTGAGGGATACGGAGGCTGGGGGCGTGGTGCCGGGTGCGGTTACTGTGATGAATTTCGGATCGGATGATGATGACAATGTGGTTTTGGGACTGTATTACATTGATGCTTCGAATTTGGAATCCGGAGAGTGGAAGAGCGTTTTCGGAGACATGGGGAAAAGCTCTGGAAAGGCTGTCACATCATCATCTGCGGCATTGGATAACGGATCGTTTCTTGTTTATCATGGAATTTATTCAAATATCGGCGAGGGTGCTGTTTTCGATTTGATATATGATGATGGCGGCATGGACGGGTATGTTTGGTTTTGCATGAAAGAGGAGGAGAAGCCGGAGGGCGGCAGCATTTACACGAAGGCATTTAAGGTCATGCCCGCATATTCGAATTCAATGGTTGTCAATTTCAGAAGAAATGCCGATATGCAGGCGGTAATGCCGGAAATTCCCCGATCTGACGATACTGGTCAATAGGCTGTGCCATGTCTTTCGTGATAATAGTTAAAAAAATCCCGTTCGCAGTCGTTTTTATTGCATTGGCGTTGTGCGGCGCAAGAGCATTCGCCGCAGGCAAGCATGATGCGAACAGCTTGATTTCCAGCATGAGGGAGAGGAATCCGGCGGTCATCAGCGGAAGGCTTGCGCTTGAGCAGGCGGATTTGGATGTCAGTTCGGCAATAGGAAATTTCATGCCGAAGATAGCATATGGCGCGAATGCGTATTACATTGCCAATCCGCCCGGAAGGGTCACACTGGATGCGCAAGATGCGTTAAGCCTGTCCGGTTGGTCTCAAGGCGCATCCGCTTCGATGCCGGGAAATTATGCGACAATATATGATGGGATGGACAATTCGCATTATTCCTTCTCACTCGGGTTTGTCCAGCCGGTTTCCACATGGGGGAAGCTGTCAAGCAATCTTCGCATCGCTAAGGCATTGAGGGGTGTTCAGTCTGATAGGGTTTCGCAGATCGAATTGCAGTCGGAGATGGGGATAAGGGCTGCCGTCGAATCACTATCGTATCTTGATGAGATGAGCTCTGTTCTTTCGGAAGCCGAAAGTCAGGCGGATGAGCTTGTGAAATTGGCTGAGGCTGTTCGTTCTGCGCAAATGGCTGTGGACAAGGATGTTTTGAGCGCATTGTCAGTCGCTAGCGCCATAAGGTATGCTAAGGCCAAGTGTGATATGATGGTTTCAAATTCGCTGATGAGCTTGAGGAGCATATCCGGGATTTCCGATTTGGCGCTTGATGATATAGAAAGGTCTCCGTCCAGTTTTGATGATTGCATCAAATTGCTGTCTCAGGATGAATTGAGTCTCGTATCCGGAGCGATTTCACCTGAAAAGGCGGCGATAAGCATATCCGACAGGATGAAGGATATCGCAGGCGGCATGAGAGCGATATCCGGCGCATCCGCGCTTTATGCTCCTGATCTGATGCTTGTCGGCGGCGTTTCGTATTCCGGAAGCAGGTTTCCATTCGTTGAAAGCGGATGGTATGGTGAGGATCGTTGGAATGCGGTCTTGGGTTTGAGGCTGTCGGGAACGTTGTTCGATGGCGGGAATCAGTTTTTCAGGATTCGCCGGGATGATCTTCAGATCATGATAGCGGAAAATGACGCCGAAAGAACAGTTGATGGCATTTCCAATGAGGTTCGTTCGCTGAGGAGTCAGCTGAACACATCGGTTTTCGCTATCAGGTTCAAGCAAGCCGAATCGGATGAGAAGAGGGAGTTGCTTAGGATTGCCGAGGAGGGATTGTCCAATGGCTCGGTTTCGAGGCTTGAGTATTTGAGGTCATCGCTGGAGAGCGCTAGAAGTGAAGCGGATTTGCTGTCGGAGCGCATCAGATGCTCGACTTGCTACTGGACGCTGATGACGCTGATATGAGCTCGTTGCTGCTGTTTCTTGCCAAGCATTAGGCAAATCAATACAATATAAGAAGATCGTTGTGCTGATAATGCTGGCTTATGGATGTTAAATATAAGTTTTTTCTGGTTGGATTTGGAATCGGACTTCTGCTTCTCGTTGTGATGTATGTTGTTACCTCAATAAGGAACAGCAGAAGCAAAAAGGAGCTTTATGACACCGTCAAGCGTTTGAAGGCGACTTTGAACGATAAGATGGAATTGGAAAGCGAGGGCATTTCCAAACTGAAGGAGGAAAACGAGAAGCTGAGAAAGGAGAACGAGAATTTCAGGATTTCGCTTTCTGTCGCAATGCAGAAGCATGATCAGCGGGAGATTGCCAGGGCGCAAGTCTTGCAGACGGCTGTTGATAAGCTTCTTCTGACCAGTCCCGGGTTCGGTACGGCTTGGGCTGCCGCATTGAAGGAGGCGGAGGAGGAAGGCGAGAGGGTGTATTCCGGAAAGGTTCCGTTTTTCAAGAGGATCTTTTCGTCGTCGTTAAGGTCCAAGGATCCCGTTTTGACGGATGGGGGCTCGGATAACGCATTGTAGCTTTTGTTATTTGGCTGCGTGCTGTTGGAATTCGTTTGTGCGGATTGTGTTTTTTGGCCGAAATGGTGGAATGGTAGACACAGGGGACTTAAAATCCCCAGCCCTGATAAGGCGTGCGGGTTCGAGTCCCGCTTTCGGCATTCTTGGTGAGGTTTCAGCGTGTTTCGGAAACGCCCTTGAATGAGTTAGGCTTCATATGGTTGATTTGAATTTGAATCCGCCGGACGGCTATTTCAATGAAGAAGTCAGGCGGGGTTATAGGGTAAGCCCGGAGATGAAGCGGGTTTGGGCTGTCGAGATAGATCTGCTCAAGGAATTTGAAAGGGTTTGTGATAAGTTCGGGTTAAAATATTCCTTGTTCGGCGGCAGCATGCTGGGTGCGGTGCGTGAAAAGGGATTCATTCCTTGGGATGACGACATAGATGTCGTAATGGACAGGAAGGATTATGATGTCCTCATCAGTCATGGGGACGAATTCAAGAGTCCGTATTTTCTGCAGACGCCGCTTACGGATGAGGATTATTTCATTGATGTTGTGAAGCTGAGGAATACGGCCACTACGGGAGCGACATGGCTTGATATGTATTCCAGATTCAACAACGGCATATTCATAGACATTTTCGTCATCGACGGTGTTCCGAGGAATCCTTTCAGGAGAATGGTCAAGTATTTGCGTTACAAGTTCCTCGGCGGATTGATATACGGGATTTTCTATGGCATGCAGGGTGTTCAGTGCTTTTTCAAGCGAAGGTTTCGCATTCTTGTGCCGACCAAGCGGATGTATAGGCGCTTTGATAGGATATGTTCCAAGGAATGTGATTTCAAGGCGCTGAGGGCATATGTGTATTATATTCAGCAGGCTGGCAATACTTTTCCTCTTGATTGCATGGATGATATGGTGACCATGCCTTTCGAATATGTTGATGTTAAAGTGTGCGGATGCTTCGATGAGTTCTTGAGAAAGCAGTACGGAAGCGATTACATGACGCCGAAATGCATTCCGACTATGCATGGGAAAACGTATTTTGATACCAGCATCCCTTTCGATGAGTATTTTGAAGCCAATTTTAGCAGGAAAGCGCGGAAAAAACCCCATCGCTGATGCGCTCCGCATTGCATGCATTTCCTTCAAATCCAATTTGTATTCGCAGTCTTGTTCAAAATTTGCGCATCAACTTGTTTTTTTGAACTGAAAATCATATAATATATGCGGAATTTCCTGCAGGGTGCTTTCGGGATCTTATGCTTGCGGTACCTTTGGCATGGATGTTCCGATAGGTGATTTGTAATGCTTGATAGGAAATCCTTTGATGTGATTATGGCTGTGCATGAGATGTCCGGAGGTTGTGGCGCTGCGCTCACGCAGAGGGACATTTGCGAGGAAACGGGTTTTTCCCTTGGAACCGTGAATGCTTGCGTGAAGGGCTTGAGGGCTGACGGGATATTGTCTGATGCCAATATTATTACGGATAGGGGCTATGCGGTTCTAGAGGACTACAGAGTGAGAAGAGCTGTGTTCATTGCGGCCGGTTTCGGAAGCAGGATGGTTCCTGTTACTCTTAGCACTCCCAAGCCTCTTGTTGTGGTTAACGGCAGGAGGATAATCGATACTGTTTTGGATGCGCTTGTTGCTCAGGACATAAGGGATGTGCATATCGTCAGGGGGTATTTGTCGGAACAGTTCGATGCGCTTCTTCAAAAATATCCTTTCGTGAAGTTCATAGAAAACGATTCTTATAGCGAGGCGAACAACATATCGTCGGCATTGCTGGCTTCCCATTTGCTTGAACGCGCATATATATGTGAAGCCGATCTTCTCTTGTCGAATCCGAAGATAATAACGAAATACCAGTATCAGTCCAATATTCTTGGAATGATGAAGGAAAGGACTGATGATTGGTGCTTCAATATTAGAAACGGATATATAACCGAGGAAGTTGTCGGAGGCGTCAACCAATATCAGGAAGTCGGAATAACATATCTTGATGAGAAGGATGGCAGATCCGCCGGAGAGGATTTGAAGAAGGCTTATGCGATGCCCGGAGGAAAGGAGCTTTTCTGGGAGCAGATCTTTTTCAAGGTGTTCAAGGGCAAATACAAGATAGCGGTTAGGGAATGCAAGGAAAGTGATATAGTCGAGATAGACACTTTTTCCGAGCTTAAGAGCATAGATAAGTCATATGATATTTAGGAGGGTGTTTTGATGCGGAAGGCAATTTTGCTTTTATTGGCTCTTGTGTCGTTCTTCGGATGCAGCAGAAAGGAGAAGGTGGTCATATGGACCGCAGAGAACGATTTTGTCATGGAGATGTATTCTTCCGAATTGAAGAAGAAATTTCCGCAGTATGACATATCGCTTGAATACATGAATACCAGCAATATTGCCGCGAAAGTGCTTGAGGAGAAGGACAATTGCAAATGCGACATGATACTTTCGGAGGAATGCGCTTATTTGCAGATGTGCTCACAGTATTTTGCGGAGCCTGAAGGTTTGGATTTTTCTGTCTTTCAGGATGGATTGGTGCCGGAAAGCCATTTGTTTGTTCCTAATCTTAAGAATGGCGGTTGCATTATAATCAATGGGAAGATGCTTAGGGATAAGGGCTTGGCCATTCCCGAATCATATTCTGATTTGCTCAAACCTGAATATAAGGACCTGATATCAATGCCAAGTCCGACTAGCAGCGGTACGGCGTATATGTTTGTGCTGATGCTGGTCAACGAATGGGGCGAGGCGGAGGCTTTTGATTATTTCTCCAAGCTTGATAAGAACATATTGCAATATACGTCATCCGGTT
>CADBSO010000010.1 GCA_902797395.1 uncultured Spirochaetales bacterium | reverse complement strand
GCGCTTGGACCTTATCTGGTCAAGGGCGGTGTCGGCCGCGCCGCGCACCTTGAGCTCCACGACCATCGCCGGGATGTTGGGCTTGTACGGGATGAATACGATATCGGCATAGCCCTTGCCGGACGGGTACTCGCTGACGACCGTATAATAGCTGTCGGCATAGAAGAACGCGAGGCGTATGGCGGACTGGAACGACTGCTCGTTGTTGTAGGACAAGGGGCTGGTGAGCTTCTCGTGCGTCCTCTCGAGGGCATCGGCGACGGCATCCGCATCGCATGACCACGCCGATTCGAGCAACTTCTTTGAATTGCGGATCATTTCGATGATGCGGGAGTGCTCAGGAACATCCTCGATAGCATTAACCCACTCCGCACGCACCTCGCGATTCGGTATGCGGCAGGTTTCCGTCTCACCATCATAAGCAAGATAACCCAAATGGCAAAGATACGTGAACGCATCATCGCGGAAAGAAATCCTGAAGGGATCGTTTTCAAACCTTGTTACATTCAAAGGAACACAACCGCCAGAAACCATCCTCTCGACATCAGCCTTCAAGCCGTCGGGATCGGATGCAATCACATCCCGGATTACCCTGAAGCTGGACGTTTGGTTCCAATACGGCATGTACGCTCCATCCCTCATGGCCATGACGACGGATCTGGGGGCGTAGACCTCGAATCCGCCGATCCTATATCCGTCGTACCAGCTCCGGCACTCTTCAAAATCCATTTCGAACCTTTCGCAAAGTGTTCGAACCTCCGATTCGGTGAATCCGGTGAACTCGGCGAACCTGCCAGGCCGCAGGAAAGTGATCTCCTCAAAATTGTTGAGCTTGCTCTGCGCTTTCTCCCTGATAATAGGAAATATCCCCGTCATGTAAGCAAGCCCGATGCAAGGCGATATCGCATCATTCTTGAAAATGACGTTCAAGAACCTCAAATACCCATCTACGGATGCTTTCGGCACGTTTTCATCCCTGAAGAAAACATCATACTCGTCGAAGATGACCACAAAAGGTATTTTCGTGCGCTTGTATACCTCCATGATGCAATTTGAAATCTCATAACTATCTGGAAACGAGAGATCGGGAAATTCCTCGGAAAAGTCCTGCCTGACCAGACAATGCATCATTTTCACAGCATCATTCCCGTATTGCGACCAGAAGGCATTGACATCGAGATGCAGGACGTTATACCTGTTCAGGTGCCTATCGAAACCCGGATCACCGGAAATCCCCAGACCTTTGAAAAGCTCTCTCGAATCGCAGCCCCTTGAATAATACGCCGCCATCATGGACTCGGCCATGGTCTTGCCGAAACGGCGCGGACGGGACACGCACAGGAACTTGTCCTCTGTCCTCATCCGACCGTTAAGCTCGGACAAAAGCATGGTCTTGTCCACATATATCCGGGAATTCACCGCCTCGGAAAATCTTTCATTGCCAGGATTTACGTATATGCCCATATGGTGATTATAGCCATGGATTGGGGTTATGGCAAAAGGAACCGAAACATAATCCACAAACTACACAATCGAGTTGTGCAGCAACCCTATACCGAAATATCCGTTGACTACATTTTCCTTGGCTAAATCCATTTATTGTTAATCACATCAATCTCGCCAGCATACAATGAATGCTACTTTTCTCAATCGGGCAATAATCATCTTTTAATGGGTTATTCAAAATTTACAACTCCCCTATTTATTGTCATTTCAACTTCCAAAAAACCCAATAGCAAAAGCGTTCCGCAGTTCAAAACGGCAACCAACATCACCTTAGTGGTCCTAAAAACATAAGTTCGTCAATAGCTTTCCTGAAAAAGAAAGATGTCTTATTATACAAGTCGATAGCCTCCTCGGATGTTTTAACTGGATCAACATGCATATGACCATTTCGAACCTCTTTTACGAAAATGTTATTAAAAATGAATTGACCTTTTTCCGTTCTCCCATCTTTTTTCTTCCAATCAAAAACATCCGAAATGTCGCTATGATACTTTTGAAAAACATGCTCATCTCTATGCAAATGATTTGCAATATAAGATGCTGTTCTGCTCAACTCTAAGAAACGTGGTTTCTCTATCTTCTCGCCATTTCTGTCTTTTTCCACTCCGAACCACCGCAGTTCATCGCATGCTCCTTCCAATTTAACATCTTTATACCCACCACATGAAAAATCGAGACCAACACAATTGAATTTCTGTATTAAAATTTCCTTCAAAAACCTTTCAATAGCCTTTACAAACCCAACTATTACAAATGTGAAATCCCCTTCAAAACCCTTATAAATTCCCTTTTCACAATAGCAGTCGAAAGAGTCCTCTTTTGAAAGCTGCGATGAAACAATGACTTTTAGCAATCCATCGTTTTTACAAATCATCTCATATTCATCCTCAAACCTATTTAAGGATGGATCACATTTTATTTCAGCCGCATAGCTTCTCAAATTCTTAGAGCAAGCGGCGTCAAAAAAACGTTTCACCGTGTCCTTACATCGCAACTCATCATCATAGACGTCCCTATACTTTCTAACATTGATGGCAACAAATTCATTGGCTCTCTTATCGAGAATTTTATTTATTTCGGAAATATATTCATTAGCCGAATTGCAGATGGGGGCATCAAAATCGAATCCACTCCCCGTTATATCGGCATAAGATTCCCCAAGTATCATATAGTAATTCCAGAGGTTATATCTAAAAGCCTGCAATTCACTCATGTTCTGCTTGCTGATCAGATAGTCCATATGAAAACCATTAATAATTCTAATTTCGGCCTGCAACTCACAATCGCTAAAAAAATTATACTTATCCAAAAAACCCTTAAAAGTTTCAGATGATATTTCTTCAATATCATTCTTAAAATCCAAAGATAGCAGCATGAAGTCGTCTATACATTTTTTGTATTCATCCTTCAAATTCTCGCGATAACCTGTTTCTGATGCGATTTCTACAATTTTATTTAAATATTTTTTAAACGACTCGATCCGTTTATTATATGTTTCGCTACTTTTAACATCTACAGATATCGAACTTAATAAACCATAAAGTGAATAAATATCACCAGCAGAAAGCAATGCTAAAGAATTTTTTAAACATATTTTAATTTGTGGCTTAAATTGAGCGGATTTAGAAACTACAAAAATATCCCTAAAATCCGAAGATGAAAAATCATATTTTGAAATGTTCTTTAAAAATAACTGCAATGACATCAAGCAAGGACAAGAAGGCGATGGTTTGCATGGCTTTGCAAATAAGTCAAGAACAACATTCACAATACCTTTTTTGCACTTTGCATACTCATCACAACTTGCAAGTTTAAACTCAATCATTTTTTTAGTATGATTCTTTTTAATAAGATTCTGCGAAGCAATAAGCGGAAGTCTTATTCCGCTATTTGCATACGGCGGATATGTCCCCCAAAAAAGACGATCAAGAATCTTAAAATAGCCAGTCTCAACGATATCTATCCTTTCCTTTCCTATATGCTTTAACCCCTGATATATTAGCGAATCAACATAATCCAAAAAGCGATCCATATAAACATATCCGGTATCACTATACTTCGGCCAAAAATCCTTATAATCGCCTGTTTCTTTATCTTTTTCATATGTGCAAACAAAATAATCTGTGATATATGCAAAAGCAACACTAGGCAAATCACTTACTATGTCTATTTGCTCTTTGGTTAACTTATTTGCTTCTTGACATATGCTCAAATAATCACTTTCTGCTCTAAGAAAATATCCAAATAAATCTTTGCTGACTTCTTTGTCGAATATGCCATATGTTCGTATGGACGAAGGATAACATAGCCCCGTTCTTTCGTCTTTAAAACAAAGGCCATTTTTCTCCATGTTATCCACTATCTTATCATACAATTCCTTATCTACAAGATGCCCATCGTTTGAGACATCGATAAAAAAATCAATAAAGCTAAGTATGTTCTCCGTTTTCATAAATTATCCCATGCCATATTGTGTTAAAAATTATATACTACCACCTTGTCTCACAGTTTTGGCAATAATGATGCTTGTCGGCCTTATTGTAGTATACAATATCATCACTACCGCAAGTCGGACATATAAAGTCTTTCTTCTTCAGTACCACATCATCAGGATTCGAATAGCATTCTTCACCATTAACAGGAGTAGCAAGCTTATCAAAACCGTGGTTACAAGAAAAACATTTGAATTTTACATTCCTCGTACCCCAACAATTACCCATAATACAAAAAACCGATCCATCAACCTTTGCAATATTTTCACTTCCACAATGCGGACAAACATATTTCATATCAAACCTCAATTTGAACTATTTTTTCAACCGTGCAAACATTAAGGGAAAGCCACTCATCGTTTTCAATATGGCAAAAGCCACAACTTACGCACCGCATTAAACAACCTACCTGTTGCCGCTGAACGATAAACTGACGAAATTCTAAAAATCATGCCTCCCACTGCAACTTCTCTAAAACCTCAACGAAAACTCAACGTCACACAATCAATCGATTCAAACAAGCACTCGAAACCGCAAACTATTTCAATGACACAGAAGTGCGCAAAGCATCATCTATCATATCGACCAACATCGCGCACACATCACAGCTTAATATCCATCATTTTCCGTTTAGCATATGCCAAGATAATAAAAACATGCAAGCACATCACTCAAAATAAATATTCTAAAAGATAATTTCTCGAATAACGTGACGCATAAAATGATGCGTCAGACAGAAAACACCACATCAATATTAGCCTTCATGTCATCAAATCAAGCACAGCCATATTCCAAATCGCCCTGAAACTAAACATCTGATCGACAACCTTTCCGTTGGATTTTTGCTCCACACCTCAACCAATCAATTAAACAGCTGCATCAGCATTCAAAATTATTATATTCTGTTCCGCAGTCATCACAAACAACATCACCTAGTAGCCAATCTGGAGTACAATTATCACTTCCACACGACGGACATACCACTTTGGTGCTAACCAAACAGCTACCGCACTCTTCACATTCATACTCTCTCCAGCGATATATCCATTTTAAATTTGTACTCCCACACGAACCACAGCATTTAACTCGCTTTCCACTCCTCATACAGTTGCAACTCATATTTTCCTCCAATCCATTTCTACAGTTTTCTATTCTTAGCACACCAAACAAATATATGCTATTCCTAACTCAATCAAATTAAATCTTTATACTTTCGAACGAATGCAAAAGCAGTCTCAGCAAAATACACTCTTTTAAGTCTATCATCCACAACACCCTTAAACTTATTTATTTCATCAACCAGGCTAATAAAATTAGAATCATTTTCAGAATTTCCAGAGTTTGCACTAAAAGAAATCTGTTTGTACCAACTGATACCTATTTCACTAGAATTTTTACATTCACGTGTTTTCATATGATAACTATCCAATGCTATTATTTCTAAAATGCGATCCTTAAAATATCCTTTCTTCTTAAAATGCAACTCAATAGAAACATTATTTACAATGTTGTCGGTCCCTACGCTTACATCCAATTCATAATGCATGAAATCATCTATTCCAACATACCCATCAAACTGAATATAGTGACCAGATGCTTTGAGTTTAGCCGATATATTCAGCTTATATTTTTTACCGATATTTTCCTTCAAACTGTTATAGTCCATCTGTGAGCCTCCTCTTGTTAAAATCCGTCGTAGAACATCCCGATTCTACGACAAAACCCAACATCAATCAGGCTGCAGTCTTAAGTTCCTGAACGCCTCTTAGCGCCAATTTTTCTCGCCAGTTTATCCATGGCGAATTTTTTGTCATCAAAAGAAACGGACCTGTAGAAATTCAAGGTTGTTGAGACATCGCTATGGCCCAATATTTCGCTAACCGTTTTGATATCATTTCCATAGGAAATGGCTAATGTAGCAAAAGTATGCCTCAGATCATGAAATTTAACTTTTCGACCCAATACTTTCCTACAAATCCTATCAAAGTATCTTTCCAAAACCCTGGGTTCAAAAGGCCTGTCTGCACATTCGCTCAATACAAATGTATCGTTGCCGCACCTCTTTGAAAGCAACAGGTTCATAATGAAATTCGGAATAGGAACTTCCCTTTCAGAAGAAATGCTTTTCGGCGGCATGCAAAGCAAACTTGTTTTGCGTTCTGAATCGTTTGCGGCACAAATTCTTTGTACAGTTCGTCTTATACTGACCGACCGGCGTGAAAAACTAATATCTGTCCATTTAAGCCCACAGACTTCACCTAGCCTCAGCCCCATGTTCAGTGCAACTAAAATGCCTATGTTCCTCATTATCGGATTTGACAGCAAATATCCGTTCAATGCAATGCACTCTTTTGTCGTTAGCGCGCTTATAATGCGAACTTCTCTTTTGCTTTTAACAAGAGACTGCACAACATTCCTTACATCATAACCTGCAAACTTCAGAATCATTCCAAGCACCCTGCTAATCAATTTGAGCGTATCGTGCTTATAGCAGGAAAGCGCTTTTAACAAATCTACATTCTCTCCACAGACTCCACAGATCACATCATGTATGATTTTATTCCCCAAGATTGGGTTCAAATTATTTTTGACTATGCTCTCATATCTCAACACGGTTGAGACTTTCACATTACTCCTGCGATCATTTAACCACATTTCAGCTAGTTCGCCAAAGCGAATTTCGCTGTAATTTTCATCGCTCATATTGCCCTCCTAATCGGACATATTCTAGCAATATCGGATAATGGAATCACATAGAAAAACACAATTAATGCTTCGCGACGGATCAATCACGTTGCTATTTGACTTTGGCATAACAGAAACATTATAATTTGAAAACAAAAAGATCGTAGAATCGGGATGTTCTGCGACATTCTCAATACAAACTTGGCAAATACGAACAAGCCTAAAACACTAAAAATCCAACAATCTTCTCACGCCCTCTCCATGACGCACTCGTGCTTCTTGGTCTCCCTGTCGTAGCTGACGCCAACGAGAAGGATATTGCCGGCGTACTTCTCAAGGCCGGCGAAGTAGCGCTTGGCCCGTATCTGGTCGAGAGCTGTATCGGCCGTGCCGCGCACCTTGAGCTCCACGACCATCGCCGGAATGTTGGGCTTGTACGGAATGAATGCGATGTCGGCATAGCCCTTGCCGGACGGGTACTCGCTGATGACCGTATAATAGCTGTCGGCGTAGAAGAACGCAAGGCGTATGGCGGACTGGAACGACTGCTCGTTGTTGTAGGACAAGGGGCTTGTAAGCCTCTCGTGCGCCCTCCCGAGGACCTCGGCAAGTCTAGGGCCGTTCCCATCCCATGCGGCTTGCAGAGCTTCTTTCGAATCCTGGATCATCCGATACAGAACCGAATAGTCGGGATCGTCCTCTATGGCATTGACCCACTCCATTCTGACTTCGCGATTCGGTATGCGGCAAGTTCCGCTTTGGCTGTCATATGAGAGATATCCGAGGTGACAAAGATAAGTGAAAGCATCATCTCTCGAAAATATCCTGCTTGGCGTATTCTCGAATTTCATGATATTTACCGGCACCGAAAAGCCTGACACCAGCTTTTCAACATCTGTCTTCATGTTCGAAAAATTCAATGCTATGATGTCCTTTACGACCCGAAATGTCGATGTTTGACTCCAATAGCTTTTGTATTCGCCCTCACTCATCGCCTTAGCTACCGATCTTGGCGCATAAAGTTCCTCGCCTCGGACGCTATAGCCATCATACCACGATCTGCACTCTTCGTAATCCATATGATACTCACAGCATAGTTCCTTCACTTCATCACCGGTGAACCCTGTGAATTTAGCGAAACGACCAGGCGCAAGGAAGGTTATCTCATCAAAATTATTCAATTTACTCTGCGCTTTCTCACGAATTATAGGCAATATGCCAGTGATATAGGCAAGAGTAATGCATGATGTCATGGCAGCACCCTTGAACATGGAATTAAGAAATGAAAGATAATCATTTTCTATGGAAGAACATTCGGCAGTTCTGAATATCGTATCATACTCATCAAGAACCAAAACAAATGGAATCCTGGTTTGCTCATAAACACGTCTTATCGCATTTTCTACGGTGTATACATCTGAAAAATCAGTATCAGGAAATTCAAATTTGAATTCGCGCAACACCTCTTTTTTCATAGCAGAAAACGCAGCATTTTTATTTTCCGACCAAAAAGCGTTGATATCCAGATAAAGCATGTTATACTTATTCAAATGCTTTGAAAAGCTCTGCTCACCTGATATTTCCAAAGTTTCAAAAAGCTCTCTCGAATCACAACCTTTCGAATAATAGGCCGCTATCATATTTTCCGCCATCGTTTTGCCAAAGCGGCGCGGACGAGAAACAGCAAGGAAACGATCCTCGGTTCCAAGTCTCCTGTTCAGTTCAGACAGAAGCATGGTCTTGTCCACATATATCTCGCTCCTTATCGCAGCAGTAAAATTCTCATTCCCAGGATTAACATACAGGCCCATATAAAAATTATAATTGCAAAAAAAATTTATGGCAATCTCATACCGCAAAACCCACGCCATAATGCCTTAACCTGAAATAAAAACCTAAAACTCGCTCCGAATTTAGTAAAAACCGTTAAAAAACTCGGTCAGAATTTAGTAGAAAACTTGCAAAAACTCGGTCGGAATTTAGAATAATATATGGAGATTTCAGTCATGTACATGAAAAGAAAGATAGATGATTGGCTTGTCAATTGGAAGCGCAAAAAAGGGAAGTCACCTGCTCTGGTTGTAGGCATCCGTCAATGCGGCAAAACCGAAAGCATTGAGAATTTCGGCAAAAACCACTACAAAAAAATCGTCAGAGTCAATTTCTGGGACAATCCGGAATGCGCCTGCGATTTCGGTGGAAAACTAACCGTAGAGAGAATAATCTCAAACCTTTCATTGAGGTTTCCAGAAACAATAATAACACCGGGAGATACGCTGATATTCTTCGATGAGATACAAGAATGTCCGAGAGCAAGGCTATCATTCAAGAATTTTGAGAAAGACGGCAGATTTGATGTCATAGGCAGCGGGTCGTATTTAGGCATAAACGGCTACATAACAGGCGACTCAACGCCGGCGCCAACAGGCTACGATGAAGTTTTCAATATGCGAACCATGGATTTTGAAGAATTTCTATGGGCCGTAGGATACTCAGAAGAACAAATAAATGAAATAGAAATCCACTTCAACAGCAAAACCGCTGTTCCAGACGCAATACACAACACATTCAAGAAGGCATTCCTCGAATACGCTTGCGTAGGTGGATTTCCAAGGGCCGTGAAAGCTTTCAGATCATCAAGGAACATAATGGATGCTGTCAGGACTGTTCAGAACACGGTTTTTGACATGAAATCGGATTTCGGAAGAAGGAAGGACAAAAACGGAAGCCCTTTGTTCAAACCATCTGAAGTGGCGAGAATACAAAGCGCATTTGATTTGATACCTACATTTTTATCAAAAGAAAACAAGCGTTATATAACATCGAAGATTCAAGGAGGATCCTCCAGGGAGAAAACCGATGCAATAGAATATCTCCGTCAAGCACATATGGTCCGAAAGGTATTCAATCTAGATGCGCCATCACTTCCATTGAGCGGAAACATAATACCTTCCCAATTCAAACTGTTCCCTGAAGACATAAGCATAGTTTGCGCACTATATGGAACTCAAACAATTGCAGTCATGAACATGGGAAACCTTGGCCTGGGCAAAGGGGCCATATACGAAGCGCTAGCATTCGACTCAATCAGCAAAGCGGGTTTCGATGTGTTCTATTTCGCAAAGGAAACAGGTCTTAAAATCGATTTTGTGATACGTTACAATAGCTTTTCTTATCTCGTTGAAGCCAAAGCAAAAACCGGAAATACGAAATCAAGCAAGACGGTCATGGCCCATCCAGATCACTACGGGAAGACAAAGCTTCTCAAAATCGGAGATTACAATGTCGGAGAAAAAGACGATACAATCACGATTCCACACTATATGACATTCCTGCTCGGCAGAAAACAATACTAAAGCCCGATCCTATCTCCAGTCTATTTTCAAAATAGCAAATAGTGAAAAAATAGTGAAAAAATAGTGAAATTCCACTACAATCAAACGCATGATTAAGGCAAGCATCGACAATGAAATTCTTGGCATGATCGTGCAAATAGAAAAATGCAAGGACGTTCTCGAAAGAACCAGAATTCCCGTAGCCCTTTTCAATAGATTCAGAAAGAACACGAGAAAGGTCAGCTCGTACTCCTCCAATAAAATAGAAGGGAATCCGCTGACACAAGAACAGGCGTTCAAGGCAATCGAAGACAAAACCAGGCATTTCTTAAAGCCTGAACAAGAAATAAGAAATTACTACAGCGCCCTTGAAATCTTAGAGCAAAAAGCCGAACGCAAAGAAAAAATCACAAAAAAACTGATACTTGAAATCCAAGCCGAGATAGTGAAAGGTGAGTCCAAGGAAAAAACAGGCTTCAGAGATCCGATGCCGCCAGGAGTCCTGTTTGCAGTCTATGACAGCATAACACATAAAGTCGAATACATCCCTCCTAAATACAAAGACATAGACAACCTGATTGATGAATTGATATCGTATCTTGACAGCAGTTCCGACCACCCTCTGATAAAAGCGGCAATTCTGCATTATCAGCTCGTAACTATCCATCCGTTCGAAGACGGAAACGGACGGACGGCACGGATCCTGTCGAACTATCTTCTGGAATTTTACGGCTATGGCTTCAAAAGCATCGGTTCGCTGGAAGAATACTACTCATACGATATTTCAGAATACTACGCTTCGCTTCAGATGGATTTGCCCACCCTGTATTATGACGGCAGGGAGAATCCGCCTCATCCTGAAATCTGGATAAAGTATTTCCTGCGAATGTTCACGCTGTATGCCAGAAAAGTCGTAGAAATCGCAGCGAAGTCATCATCAGAAATAAAAGTCGAGTTGCAAGGGCTTTCAAAAAAGGCGACAATTTTTTGGAGCTACCTGCAGGAAAATTCACTGAAAAAGATTGTTCCCGCCAACATCGCAAAAGAAATGGGCGTCACAAACAGAACCATCATAAACTGGTGTTCGGAGCTTGCGCAAAAGGGCCTAATGAAACCGAATCTTGTCAACAAGCGCATCCGCAGCTGGCAGGTTGTTTGAAACTCCCCCGTTATGTTACTCGCTCTTCAGCGCAACACACAAACCATGCGAATTCCACCTGAATTACCACCAGCCTCACTCGCAAAAGTAATAGCTTATCCGATTTGCTAATTCTTCACAGAACGGGCAAGGCGAAAGCCGTAAATAGAGTAATCCCGTGATGGATACGGATTACAGTTACACCGATATGACACGGAACAGCATTTTACATCGCTATTATACCAACTGCCGCCGCGAATAACACGATCGGAACTCGAAGAGTTATACTTATCCCAACACCATTCCCAAACATTTCCAGACATATCATATATGCCAAGCTCGTTCGGCTTCTTGGTGCAAACCGGCTGAATGCTATTGGAATTGCCGTCGTAATGCGCAACCGCATCTATGTTGTTGCTTCCGGAATATGTGTAGCCATGGCTTCTCCTTCCGCCAATAGCAGCAAAAACCCATTCGCCTTCCGTAGGCAAACGGTATCCATCGGAATTCTCATCAAATGTGACATCTTCGCCATTGATTCTGTAGCAAGGTTTCAGACCTTCTATCGACGACCTCTTGTTGCAATATTCCAAGCAGTCGTACCATGTGACGTCCACAACAGGGCTTTTCAAACCATTTAAGCTTGAAGGATTTTTAAGCATTACATTCTGATACTCTTCCTGCGTCACTTGATGCGTACAAATGAAGAACCCCTTCAATGCAGTTCCTGTCGCATCCACATACACAAAATCCTCTGCAGGAGGCTTCGGAGCAGATGACAGCTCCTTGCCGCAGAAACTGCAGTATCTGCTTCCCCCATCAAGCTTCTTTCCACAAAACGGGCAAATTGCAAATAACGACGTTCCACACGAGTTGCAGAACCTAGAACTTTCCGACACATCCGCCCCGCACTTAAAGCACTTAATCGTTCTAACAATATTTTCATCATCCATTTCATAACCCTCCATGCCTGCGCATTTGCACGGCTCGCTCATTCAATCAAGCACCCTGCACGTGCTTCAACAATATTTCCGATCGTTTGCATACGGCTGAATACCTGTTCGCTTCTGAACCAGAGAAATCGGCTTCTACTTCAGAAACCGAACGCATATCCCTGCGATAGTCATTGCTAAAGAGAATACGAATCATTTCCATCAAATGCCAATCCTGGCAAACGATCAAAAATATGTTTTCCGTTTTTATCACTATACCATCATCAATAGCAATTCCAAAACTGGTTTTTCCGCTGGAAACTGAAACGAAAACCTCATCCCTAATCACAATCACATCCTCTATCCTGCTTTTAATCTCATTCTTCTCTACAAATTCTCCAGAAATAGGCTTAAAACCAGAGGAAAGAACAGAAACAGAAAATTTTGCAACATCTTCTTTGCCAGAAAAATATTCAATGCATGTAGTTTCATTTCTGATTTCAAGCAAAAAATCATCTATTTTGAACGCAATATTTCCATAAACCCTATTCCATGCATCAATGGGTTCTGATAAAAACATGCTGATTTCTTTGCCAATCACCCCCCCCGTAACAACTCAACATCTTCATTTGCCAAAATCTGATAAATCATCCTTTTCCCTCAACGCCCGACGCAGCTTCTCAATCGAAATATCAGCCATATCGGAAGCGGATCCTGCCAAATATTTCGGCAAAAGACAAGATAAAAGCCCTTCCGACACTTCGCAATTAGGAAATCCGATCAAGTAGGATTCGATGTCGGGGCGGTATTCCTTTATCGTAAGATATCCGGCCTGGTAAAGCAACGGAGCAATATCCGGATTTCTCGAATCATAATCGGCAAAAAACCGAATCCCCACTTCGCGGCCGTCCTGCATTATGTCATTGATTTCAACGATGTTGTTTTCCAGGCTTTTGACCAGCATGGACGGAGTACCGCTCGTCATCCAGTACGATCCCATATCCTGATTCTCAAAAGCGCAGAGCAGGCAAAACGGATTGTATATGTCACTGCCATTGCCGGAAAAGCGGTATCCGTCGTATTTTCTTCTCAGCCTCTCAAAGCACTGCTCGGATGTCAAAGACATCTTATCAGCCAGAGCTTCTATCTCCCCGACAAAATTCAGGGCGCTTCTAAAAACCTGCTGATTGAAAATGCCTGCGGATTTTCGAGACAGAAAAACGGCAGAAAACGCAGGAATACTGTCGTATTCCGAGGCTTTTTGCCGATTTTATGGCCGGAAAGGCGTCTGGCAGGTTCGGACTCTGAGGCTTTTAGAGGTGCCCTTCAATCGCACTTCCTGCTCGGTAAGACCGCAAACCGATGAATACTTATCGGAAAGAGATATGTCCTGCAGCTGGTTGAGACCGCTGAATATGTTCACATGCGAAATCTTGGTGATACCGGTAAGAAACACGAATCGCAAGTGCTCATCACACGCTTTCAAAGGACTGTAGAAATCACGAAGCAATTTGCGGTTCATGTCCTCATGCGGCTCGTACAACGCATCCAATATCGGCTTGTCGTATTCGTCGACAAGAACAACCACTTTCTTTGAAAACTTCCTATGCAAGGATCTGATCAGACTTTCAAAGCGTCTGGAATTCGCGCCGGATCCAGCCTCTACGCCATATTTCTCCTCATGCTCGCAAATGATCGAATCGACCGCATCGCTGAAATTTCCGTCAATGCCATAATCCCGTTTGGAAAAATCAACCCTAATCGCAGGATAGTGCTGCCACGCATCTTCAAGCTCACCAGCGGCAAGACCCTCGAGAAGCTCTTTCCTGCCGGAAAAATAAGCGTCTAACGTAGAAACCAAAAGGCTTTTCCCAAAGCGTCGAGGACGCGAAAGAAACGCCATCCTCAGCGAATTTGCAAGATTCCACGCAAGTCCGGTCTTATCAACATACTTATAGCCTTCGACCCTTATCGTATCAAAGCTCTGCGTACCTATCGGCAATCTGTTTTTCATAGAATCAGATCCACTCACTTCCAATTCGACTCAAAGGCGATTTTGTCTGGCAACTCAACTTTCGATTTGAATATTCTGTCAAAAAAATTCCTGGAATCAAGCCAATAATCCACATCCTCGGGCTCGCTTATTTCAATGCCAGCAAAAATCTTCCTCATGCAATCGTAAAGGCGGTCATCCTTTAAAACATACGGAGCATAACGACCGCAAAAATCCGCCCTTTGCTTATCCGGCAAAGAATAAAGCATCATATCGAAAATCCTGCGTCTGACCATATCACCGGACTCATCATTGCCAAACAGAATGGTTTCAGTATTCACAAAACCATATAGGATTTTTCTAATTGCCAATTCCACAGGCAGAAAAACAATATCCTGATACGAATCAAGAAAACAACAATCGAATTGTCCGTCCGCAATCTTGGAAGCATATTCTACATATTCCGACTGAATCACTTTTATTTTCTTCTCATTTGGAAACTGCGGAAGAATATGATTATCAAAAAAATCCCTCACATCCTCTGAATCCTCAACAATCGTAATCGAATCCACATCGCTTTTCTGCGAAGCCATATACGCATAATACCCCAAACAGCAACCGAATGCCAGGACATTCCCATGCGACTTCTCTATCGGTCGTTTCATCATCAGAATCACATACGGGTTAACGCTGAAATTTTTGAAATATCCGCATTCCATATGCGGAAACACCATTCTGGAGTCGAACACCGCTATGCACGGCGGATCCAATCTGCTGGAATCGGAATCGAACGACGGATATGTCCTGATATCATACTTCAATATCGAATCCACAGACACTTTACAGCCATCTGAAGCCTGTTCTGCTATTCTTATATTTTTCAAAAACGCATCATCATCGAATTCGCCCTTATGGAATACCCTGGCGCAACTCGTAAGAGCCGCCACCGCATCCCAAAGGTCGTCAGGGTCGTAATCCAAGTCCAAATCCATTGCCAGATCATCAAGCACAACAGCAGCAAGCGCCTTATCGTCCGAACATTCCAAACCTTGCCGAGCCATCCTGCTCTTAAGATCAAGAGATCTCATAAGCAATACGGTTCGATCGTCATAATGCCAGTTTTCATCATAGCCATATGCCAATTCACCGCAAATTTCGTCAATATAACACCTATCAGCGATGTCTTTAAGCTTATCCAGCACCTTTTTTCTGATCTTAACTCGCATATCAATTCACTCCCATTCATCATTATATGCAACCTTAGGACAACAAACAAGACTCAAAAACTCGCATATGCACACAGTATTCGCGGTTTTCTCGAAGAATGCCATGATTCAAAATAGGCTTCACATCATTTTGAAATGAGTTTGGCTATGTCCGAAAGCTTGACTGATAGGACAGGGCCGCAGAGCCGGAGAGGTGCTGGAGAGGCACGCTTTGGGGCGAAAAGCCTAATGCAGGATAAGGCTTCGTGCCTATCCAAATGGC
>CADBSO010000009.1 GCA_902797395.1 uncultured Spirochaetales bacterium | reverse complement strand
CCCTTGATCATTCCAGACACGCCAAATACGGATGTAAGCGCAACGATTATTATTATGCTTGGAAGAACAAACGGAATGCGCATGATGCGCAAAAGCACCCTCTTGAGAGCAAAATCCGAGCTGCTGAACATCAAAGCCAGAACCAAGCCGACAGCAGACGAATAAAGAGCAGCCCTAAACGATATGGAAAACGAATTACGGATTACTTTCAACGTGGAAGGACGGCGAACGAAAGCGAAAAAACCAGCGAAGTCAAAGCCGCTGAAGCAATTAATGAAAACAGCGGCAATAACAAGCGCCACAAGCCCCTTTATGATGAGACCGGTAACGCACAAAGGGGAATGGAGATCAAATTTTTCAAACGGCCTCAATGCGAAGATGCCTGCCATTTCACAAGAAGCTCGTCCCCCGCATCCGAATGCAATACATTCGACGGTTTGCGGACCTTCAAATAGCTTTCGGAGAGCTTGTCCTCGTCCATTACCGGATACATCACATTCGTTGTCGCTATGCCGACAGTATTCTTCGCCACATAATCAACGAACAACCTTGCATTGTCCCTATTCTTGCTATCTGAAAAAACTATGGCATATTCGCGGGTTTCAAGATTCCCCTCATCGAAAATCAGACTCGTTATGTCATTCTCGCCGTTATCATAATGATATACTGGACTTGTCGAATAGCTGATTACGAGAGGAGCCTCACCCTTGGTGAAAAGCGAATATCCAACGCTCCACGACGGAGCAACGGTAAGAGAGTTGTCAACAGCCTTGCCAAACCACTCAAAGCCCTTCTTCTCGCCGAATGCCGCAACCGCCCACCTGAGCAATCCGAACCCGACAAAACTCGTCCTAGGATCTATGAGAATCACCTTTCCCTTATATTCCGGCTTTACTATGTCAGCAAGGCTCGACGGCGGAACCAATCCTGACTTGGTATCATAGCAAAACGCATAATACCCATAGTCAAACGCTCTGGAATACGAATACTTATCAGCGAAATCGTTCAAATGCGCATCATCAATCCCAACTGCGACATCAGCCTTGATCTTTCCGCTCTTCAAAGCGCTTATGAATTCAAATCCGCTGCCAAGATCAAGCAGTTCAACCTGAATGCCCTTGTCCGTCTCGAATTGCTTCACAACATCCTTGCCCTTGCCCCACGAATCGGCAAACGAGGAATAACTCGCGACCACCAGCTTATCCGACGCCTTCCTTGCGGAAAAAACATTACTCACGGTCAATATAAAAACCAAAAGAAAAACAAAAGTCCTTTTCATAACACAACACCCCACAGCACATCAAATGACTAGTCGAAAATTCTATATTTTTTTAAAGATTATATCAAATATTTCACGGCCTTCGGATATCGCCTTACGCTCATATGACGTAAGATTTTTCCTTATCCCTTTCGGCGCGTATCCGTCATAGACGTTTTCAAGAGCGCTGGACGATGAGAACGCCTGCATGATTTTCTCGGCATACCCTTTGATATCCGTAGCCGCATGAATCACCCCGCCAGCGATAAGCTTGGACGCAAACAGCTCAGCGGTCTGCGCATTTATCAGACGCCTCTTGTTATGCTTCCTTTTCGGCCAAGGATCCGGAAAGAAAATCTTAAACCTGCTTACACACGACTCGGTCATGGAACGGCTTATGAAATCAAGCGCATCATAATGGCAAAGCAAAATGTTGTTCAATCCGGCGCCGCTTATCCTGGACATAAGAGACGCAAAGCCCTGCAGATACACATCGAAGCAAAAAAAATTCACATCAGGATTCTCAAGAGCATCCTGAAATGTGGAGTCACCCTTGCCAAAGCCTATTTCGACATGCAACGGATTGTCCTTTCTGGCGAAAAGACCCGCAACATCAACCTTGGCACCACGCAAATCCCTCGTGTAGTCAAATGCATATCTGGCATAGTTTTTCAGCAATACATCCTGAAGCGCCGGACCAAGCGGATTGGTTCGGTTCACATAGGAGATATGACCAAATCTACAGCCCTCATCCCTATGGTGAACCGTAAGCAAATCCGGGAACGCATCATATGCGGACAATTTGCCGCCACCAGCACTTCCGTGACCATCCGATGCGAAGCTGGAATCCGTCATTTTCCGCTTCTGATTCTGGCGAGCCTTGATTCGACCTGGCTTATGATATCATCCTTCCCGACAGGAAGGTTGTATTTTCCGTCATGATACAGAACCTTGCCGGCAACCATAGTCATCCTCACATTGGAGACATTCGCGCTATAGACCAGATACTTGCAAAAATCGGTGAACGGAATCGCATTGGCATCGTTTATGCTTATCATTGTCAAATCAGCATTCTGACCGGGTTCCACATATGCCGAATCGCCAAGTCTCATGAATTCTGCCGAACCGGTTGTCGCTACTTTTACGATATCATGCGGCTTCGGAGAAAGAATCTTGTCAAACTTGATATGATTCAGCGCCTGCAGAGTCCACATCTCCTTGAAAAAATCCAGACTATTGTTCGATGAGGCGCCATCAGTTCCTATTCCAGTGAGAATTCCCCATTCGGCATACCTGTCAAAGTCAGGAGCTCCCGAATTGAGCTTTGCATTGGAACATGGGTTCAAAGCAACACCAACCTTCTTCTCCTTCATTATAGCAAGCTCGACATCCTGCATATGAACGCCATGGAATATGCCTCCGCCATAATCGAACATGCCCAAGGAATCGACATATTGCAAATTATACATCCCGAATTTCTTGAATGCCGTCGAGGCCTCCACCGCGGTTTCATTCATATGGAGGAACAAGCCTTTTTTCAAATCGTGAAGCGCCCTGCTGACACCTTTCATAAGATGGGCGGAGGTAGTATACGTAGAATGAACTCCGGGAGCGTAGGACACAAGCGGTGAAACAGCGGAGAAAAACTCGTTCTCATCCATTATTCTCGCATAACTGGCCTCTTCCTCCTTCTGCGTATCATAATCCTTGCTGCCATTGCTGGTAAGAGAACCATTAACGACGCATCTGAATCCCGACTCAACAAAGGCGCGAATGGCTTCCTTTTGAAAAAAATACATGTCCTGACAGGCCGTTATGCCGTTTCGGGCATATTCCATTATCGCCAGAAGAGAGCCGAAATACACATCATCCGCCGTAAGCTTCGCCTCATACGGGAAAATCACCTCAGTCAGCCATGCCTCAAGAGGAAGATCATCAGCGAGACTCCTGAAGAATGTCATGCTGCTGTGCGTATGAGCGTTCTTGAATCCCGGCATCACCACGCAACCGCTCGCATCAATCGTTTCAGCAGCAGCGCCCTCCGGCAAAACCGCCTTGCCCGCACCTCTCGACACAACGCTTTCGATCCTACCATCCCTGATTATCACATCCGAATCCAGAAGCCTGTTGTTTCTGACATCGAACACCTTGCCATTCATGATATGCGTCAACATAGCCAATATCTCCTATACAAAGCAGCAATCCGGACAATCTCCAAGTCACTGCCAAAACGGCTTCACGCCAAAAAAGTCCTGCCTTTCAGCTCTTTTAGAACAAACCTGCCGGATTGTCCGCAAGCAAGCCTGTCCTCATCAACAAGCGCAGCGCAATTGTTTTCACTATAACAAACCACCTTTCCCTTCTGCTTGCGCGACGGCTTTCTGGCAACCAAATCAAATTCTCCGCCCAGCATCGCCTTTCTGATCTCGAGCGAAATCCCGCCCTGCAATTCGATCAGCTCCTCCAGCCGGCTCGTCTTGACACCCAAATCCATATCAGCATACTTATCATATGCTGCCGTTCCCTTTCTGGGATTATAATAATACATATAGGCATCAACAAACCCAATGTTCCTGACGCCATCAAGAGTCATTCTGAAATCATCCTGCGTCTCAGTAGGAAAACCAACCATGACATCAGTGGTGAAATACGCCTGAGGAATCTTCTTTCTTGCGATTTCAAAAAACGAATATATATCCTCCTGCGTCTCCTTTCTGTTCATTGATTTCAATACGCTTGTGGAAAAACTCTGAACCGGAACATGAAAATACTTCGCAAATACATCCGAAGAACCGAGAACATCAAGCAAATCGGTATTGAAATCCTTTATATGGGGCGAATCGAAATATATCCATTTGATATTCCCGAATCTCATTCTGGAAATCGAATCGACAAGATCGGCAAAATTCCTTGATCCGCTTTTATACGAATTCACATTCTGACCAAGCAACGTAACCACACGAACGCCGCAATCGTCTAGATAGGACATCTCATCCAGAATTTCAGTAAAATCACGAGAAACCTCGCGACCCCTAGCATACGGAACAACGCAATATGAGCAGAAATTGTTGCAACCGTTCTGTATTGGAACATACGAAAAGAAATCACCGCTCTTATGATAGTTTTTTCTAAATACATACGAACCGTTGCCATCATATGAAAGGATTTCTGATTTCCGAGCTTTCTCAAGTATTTCCAGAATCCTATCCTTATCATTGTTCTGAACGAAATAATCAATATACGGAAACTTCTCTCTGAGGGAGTCCTGCGAGGTAAATGCCATGCAGCCAGTCAGGATGATCCTAACATTCCGCTTGGACATCCCTTTTGCTTGGGAGATAAAACCCTCGGCTCTCTCCTCAGCGCTTTTGCGCACGGAACATGTATTGCATATTATGAAATCAGCATCCTCATACGAATCAACCAATTTAAATCCAGACATGCCGGATATAGACGACAGAAGATAATCAGATTCAGCCTCGTTCATCTGACATCCGAAGGTTCTGATATAAACGTTCATCGCAAAAACAAAACAGAAATTATGTTCAAAAAGGACTACTGAACCTTGTTGTAGGCGAAAATAAGAACATTAATGGTATTAACCTTGATACCCGCCTTATCAGTATCTATCTGCTCGCCCAAGAACCCCTTCGCAACCAAGGAATCATAATCGACATGCTTCACATAAACCGAAGAATCCTCCTCATTCACCCAACTTGAGCTTTTGAGGGCGCATTTCTGTCTGAGATCGCTGATATCCCTGCTTGTGAGCAAAAGCGACAAATCCTGATCAAATACATAATTGTTGACAAGATTCTCATTATAGGTCCAGAAGCTCCTGTTTTCAATTTCAGCGGGAAGGGTATAAGTCTCATTAACCACCCTGCCGTTGTTATTCAAATACGTATAGGAAACGTTCTGGTCCTCTATTTCCCTAACCCTTCTGGTGAAGACCTCTTTTCTTATGTCAGACCCCAAAGGGACATAGAAAGTGAATTGGGGGAACAACCTTATGTGATAGTAATAGTCCTGATTGAATACAGGTTCCTTCTTGCCGTACTGCTCCTTGTATGCAGTCCTCAAGTCATCAACAGTCGAATAATACCCATCGCCGTTCTGGCCACGCAAACCAGGAGCATAATAGGAACCCACATATGTGCAAACCCTGAAAGTATAATGCTGCAAATTGATGCATGACATGATTCCCGAACACGCAACGACAAACAAAACTATCTGTAAAATCCTTTTTTTCATAACCTAAAGAACCTGACCACAAGCACAGCATCAAAAGGGTGATGCCATTCTTATCACATACCGAAAAAAACAAAACGAGCGCCTGCTGATGCGATGCGGAAATCACAAGCATCAGCAAACGCCCATTGGCATTACTGCACTTCTATGGTAGAAACAGCGGTCTCGCTCCAATTGACGCCATCATAGGACTGCTGAAGAT
>CADBSO010000008.1 GCA_902797395.1 uncultured Spirochaetales bacterium | reverse complement strand
TTTTCTCTTCTCCAGAAAAAATGCCAATGGATTCTTCGAGAAATGTTTTTTCTTGAGAAAAGAAAAAACACTAATACATACAGTATTTGCGATTTTCTCGAAGAACGCCCTGGCTCAAAACAGGCTTCGCATCATTTTGAAATGAGTTTTGAAAAAACCTCTTATAAGCATCACTATTTGATATTTTACATGGGTTTTGCAAATCCGCGGATATCTTCGAATAGCAGGTTTTGAAAGCTTCCTATAGCCAAAAAACAGCATAAATGGTATAATAGCGGGAATGTCGCAAAGCAGAACAACCAAACGAAAGAACTACATATCATGGGATGAGTATTTTATGGGGGTGGCGGTCTTGTCCGCCATGAGAAGCAAGGATCCGTCCACACAGGTCGGCGCTTGCATCGTTGATGAGCACAGGAGAATCGTTTCGATGGGATACAACGGATTTCCCGAAGGCATCAGCGATGATGATTTTCCATGGGACAGGGATCTTCCGGACCCCTTGGACAACAAATACATGTATGTGGTCCATGCGGAATTGAACGCGATACTCAATGCCAAGACCGATTTGAGGGGCTGTACGATTTATGTTTCGCTTTTTCCATGCAATGAATGCGCAAAGGCGATTATTCAAAGCGGGATAAGGAAAGTTGTTTATCAGTCTGAAAAGGGCAATGAGAAGTTTGAGATCGCAAGCCGCAGGATGTTCGAAGCGAGCGGCGTGGAGATGGTGAAATTGGAGCATAAGGTCAGTTTGGCGCTGGCTGTTGACGGGAGTGGCAAATGATTGATGTCAGAAATCTGCATCCTTTGGAGATAAGGCTTTTACTTGGCTTCAAAGAGGGCGAGAAGTTCGATAACGAGGAAATAGAGAAGAGATGTTCCTTCAATCCGGGGCATGCCAATCAGGCGGTTTCGTGGACGCTTTCCAAGAATCTGATAAGCAAAGTGTCTTCTGAAACCATTGTGAGCTATGAGTTGTCTGATATCGGCAGGGATGCGCTTGTCAAGGGCATGATTGCGAGAAGGATAATAAGCCTGGTCGCGAAGGCGGGGGTCTCCATTGCGGATCTGCCGAAATTGCTTGAGGAGGATCAGAAGAGCATCGGGTCGGATTTCGCTCTTTTGAAGAAAGCGGGAATTCTGAGCGTTACTCCTGATAAGAAGATCGAGCTGAATGAGAACCATGAGATTCCGAGATATGTGGTGGTGGTGGAATCGCTTCTCAAGCGCGGAGCCGAAGGTCCTGTCATGGATCTTGATCTTTCCGAGGAGGAAAGGGCCGAGATGCAGAAGGTGTCGAAGAAGAGAGGTTCCGATGCGTTCTTCAGAACAATAGAGAGGGATCATAGCGTATATTGCCTTACGGATGAGGGTGTTGCCGCAGGCATTGAATTGAAGAAGGAGCATATCACCGGAGATGAAATCGGAGAAGTCACCAAGGATCTTCTGGAGTCAGGCGATTGGCATGGCAAGAGGTTCAGGGCGTATGATGTCGAGCATGTCCCGGTGTCGAAGCTTCTGGTGGCAAGGGAGAATCCTTATTCGGCCTTCATACGAAGCATAAAGGACAAGCTGGTTGCAATGGGGTTCGAGGAATTCGACGGTGGCCTTGTTGAGAACGAGTTCTGGAACGGAGATGCGCTTTTCATGCCGCAATTCCATCCCGCAAGAGACATACACGATGTATACTACATAGAGAATCCTTCCCATTCAAAGAAAATAGACGAGCCATACCTCACTAATGTCGCCAATGTGCATGAGAACGGCAAGGGTGCGAATTCCAAGGGCTGGGAATATCCTTTTGACAGGCAATTTTCATTGCGCAACCTTTTGAGGTCGCAAGGGACGGTGCTTTCTGCGCATCAGCTGACGAAAGCCAAGGTGCCGTCAAGATATTTCGGGGTTGTCCGTTGCTTCAGATATGATCAGGTTGATGCCACGCATGGGAGCGATTTCTATCAGACCGAGGGCATAGTCCTTGGAGATGATGTGAATCTGAAGAACCTTTTGGGGCTTCTGGAGATGTTCGCCAAGGAAATAGCCGGAGCGAAGGAGATCAAGTATGTTCCAGGTTACTTTCCGTTTACGGAGCCGAGTGTGGAGGTTCATATAAAGCATCCGGTTCTCGGTTGGTTCGAATTGGGAGGAAGCGGTATATTCCGCAAGGAAGTCACGGCTCCGCTTGGAATAAAATGTCCTGTTCTCGCATGGGGATTGGGAATAGACAGAATGGCTTTGATGAATCTCGGTCTTAATGACATAAGGGAGCTGTTCACGGGAAATATTGAGAATGTCAGGCTCAGACGCGGGTGATGCGGGAGACTGCGTGAAATGATGCGAGGTGATGCGAAATGCCTAAGATAGATGTTAATAAGAGGATATTCCAGAAGCTTTACGGCAAGAACATATCGCAGGAAGCGCTTGAAGAGGTCTTCCCGTGCGCAAAAGCCGAGTTTGATGGCGAGGAAGGCGATTTCATCAAGGTTGAGCTGAATGATACGAACAGGCCTGATCTGTGGAGTACGCCCGGATTGGCCAGACAGTTGTCGTCGTATGTGAAAGGAAAAACCTATTCGTATGATTTCTTTTCCACGCCCAAAAAGCCTCTTGATTGCGAAGGCCGTGAATTTGTGATAGACGCATCCCGTCCGGATGCCAGGCCGTATTCTGTCGGCTTTTGCGTAACGGGAAAGAAATTGGATGACGACACTCTGAAGCTTCTGATTGATTTTCAGGAGAAAATGCATAGCAATTACGGCCGCAAGCGCAAGAGCATTTCTATGGGGCTCTACAGAAGCGACAGGATTGATTTTCCTGTGATCTACAAAGGCGCCGATCCTAAGAAAAACTCGTTTGCGCCTCTTCATGAGGATCATGAGATGACGCTTGAGGAAGTGCTTGATAATACCGAGAAGGGCAAGGAGTTCGGACATTTGATAGCTGGTTGGAAGAAGTTCCCGTATCTGGTCGATTCATCCGGCAAGACGCTCTCAATGCCCCCTATAATCAATTCCAATGATGTCGGGGCGCTTCAAGTCGGGGACAGCAGCATTTTCATCGAGATCAACGGCCAATACCTCAAGCAGGTTCTTCTGGCTGCCAACATATTCGCTTGCGATTTTGCTGATTTGGGCTTCAAGGTTCTTCCGTGCAAGACGATTTTCCCGGAAGAGACCGAGTTCGGCAAGGAAATAACCGTTCCGTTTTATTTTCAGGAAAAGCGCTTGTGTCCGAAAGCCGATTTGGAAGCGCTTCTCGGCACGGGAATAAGCTTGGACAAGGCAGCCGAATGCCTTGGGAAGATGGGCGTGAAATCGCAGGTCAGGGCAAAGGGCATAGTCGCTTTTCCGCCGGAATACAGGAATGATTTCCTGGCCGCATCGGATGTTGCTGAGGATGTTGCGATAGGCTTCGGGCTCAACAACTTCAAAAAGGAGATGCTGACCGATTTCACTGTAGGCCGCCTTTCGCCTGCGGAGGAATTCAACAGGAAAGTTCAGAAGATTCTTATCGGTCTGGGCTTCAGCGAAATGATTTTCAATTATCTCTCGTCCGAGAAGGAATATATTGGGAACATGCTGGTGTCCGGTGAAGATGCTGTGCGGATACAGAATGCCATGAACTTGAATTATAAAGTCGTCAGGCCGTCCATAATTCCTTCCTTGCTTAAAAGCGAGAGCCAGTCGGGACAAGCTGTTTATCCGCATAGGATATTCGAAACCGGAAAGACGTGCGTCAGAGATGATAATACCGTAACCGGAACAAGGACTGATGATAGCGTGGGCATTCTGGAATGTTCCGCAAGCGCGAACTTGAACAATTGCGTTTCCGTATTGAACAGCTTCATGTATTATCTGAACCTCGCATATGAGCTGAAGGAGTGTGATGATCCGCGTTTCATAAGCGGTCGTTGCGCCAAGGTCATGGTATCCGGCGAACAAGCTGGAATCCTCGGCGAGGTCAACCCTCAGGTTTTGGAGAATTTCGGCATAACATACCCTTCCTTTGCAATAGAACTCGATACGGTCAGATTGAGAAAATAATCTGACTGTGATGGGCTTCTATGTGAATCCTGGAAATGAGAGCTTTGAGATCGTCCTGAACAGCGAGATATATGTCGACAAGAGCATGATGCTCGCAGAGCTTAACAGGCTGATCAGGACGGATGAGAGGTTCCTGTGCGTTTCGCGCCCTCGTCGTTTCGGCAAGACGATTGCCGGCCAGATGATGGCCGCATATTATTCGAAGGGCTGCGATTCGTCCGGGTTGTTTGCCGGTTTGGAAGCGGCATCCGATCCGAGTTTTCCGCAGCATTTGAACAAGTACAATGTTCTTCATTTGGATATCAATGCTTTTTGGTCTGATTATGGCGGAAGAGCATTGTCCGCTATGAGGAAGGAGGTCGTCGGGGATTTCAAGAAGGAATTTCCGAATGTTGCTTTTTCCGCGAACTCGACTGTAGCCGGATGCATAAGACTTGTTTACGAGCGCACCAGGATTCCTTTCGTCGTGATTTTTGACGAATATGATGTAATATTCAGAGAGAAGAAAGCCGATTGTCTGATTGAAAGCTATCTGGCATTGCTTAATGGGCTGCTTAAAAGCTCTACCATGTCTCCTTGCATAGCGCTTGCATATCTTACGGGCATATTGCCGATCATACGTGAAAAGGCGCAATCGAAATTGAACAATTTTAGCGACATCACGTTTTTGAACCCTGATCGCTTTGCCCGGTTCACCGGATTCACGGAGGATGAGGTCAGATCGCTTTGTGAAAAGTACGGAATGGCTTTTGATGAATGCCGGAGTTGGTATGATGGCTATAGGCTTGGATTTCGGCAGACCGAATTTGAGGCATATTCGCCGAAATCGGTTGTATCTGCGATGCGCAATCATGAGTTTAGGGAGTATTGGAACCAGACATCGCAATATGAAGCCATTTTGGATCCGATCAGATTGGATATGGATGGCATGAGGGCCGACATAGAAGCCATGGTGGCTGGTGAAAGCGTTCCTGTCAATATAACATCGTTTTTAAACACGCCGCAGTCAATGAAGCGCAGGGATGATGTGTTCACATATCTTTGTCATCTTGGATATTTGGCATATGATCGGAAGCGGCAGACTTGCAGGATTCCAAATCGCGAGGTGCGTGGCGAATGGCTGAATGCGCTTGCTGTTAGCAGAGAATGCTCGTTGTTCGTGGAGGTTTTCAGGGAATCCAAAAGCCTTTTGGAAGCGGTTTGGAGCAATGATTCCGGTATGGTGGCGCAAGCTCTTTCCAAAGCTCATGAACGCCTTTCAAGCTCCATGTCGTATAACAATGAGCAATCCTTGCAGTCGGCTATCCGCCTGGCCTTTATCCATGCGGACGGGTTTTATACGATCGTGTCTGAGTATCCTGCAGGCAAGGGTTATGCCGATTTGGCTTTTATTCCTTTCAAGCCTGACATTCCTGCGATTGTTGTTGAACTGAAGGTGAATGGCTCTGTTTGCACCGCGCTTGACCAGATAAGGGAGAAACGGTATTTTGCCGGTCTTGACAAGTATGAGGGGAATATTCTTCTCGTCGGCATATCCTATGATCGCAAAACCAAGAAGCATGAGTGTCAGATAGAAAAGGCGTGATTCGCACAGCGCGTCCGATATGTCCAAACCTCTGAAAACGCCAACTGTCGCCTGATGTCGCCGCCCTTCCATGCTATCATCGCATGGAAGGGGCATGGCTTGACACCCATGCCTGAAAAATATATCTTTCAGAGGTTTTGAAAAATGAGAAAATTTATCGTGTCGGCGCTTATCGCATTACTGTTTTGCGCTTTTGCGTTTGCCGAGGAGGCTGATACGAGTCAGCCAGTCGCACCCGCCGGATCCTACCAAACGCCTGCGGTTCAGGCTGCGCCGGCCGCATCTTACCCAGCACCCGCCGCTTTGGCTATGCCTGCCGCATCAAATCCGATGTCACAGGGAGCGAATGGAAACGGATATCAGCCGCAAGCCGCTTATCCAGCGCCGGCTTATGCTTATCCATTCCAAGATGCGTATGGCCAGGGGTATCAGCAGCCGAATTATTATGGAACCATGCCTTATCCCAATCTGGCTCCCAATAATTCCAATCCGGCCGGCAATACGGTTGCTAACGTTCAGCAACAGCAGAGTCCGGCATTGAGTTTCATGGCGAGTCAGACATATTATGATAATCATAAGAAGGAACCAGTGCTTCCTTTCATCCTGAATTTCATCTTGGGTTTCGGGATAGGCAGCTTTGTTGAAGGCGATGATTTGGGAGGATGGATAATGCTGGGAACCCAATTGGGAGGGGTCGGTCTTATGCTTGGCGGTGGATTGGGAAGTACGAGACATGGCGGCGGCATGAATACAGGAGAAATCGTGATGATGGTTTCCGGCGCGGTAATAACTGTAGTTTCAAGGATTTGGGGCTGGATTCGTCCGTTCACATATGCTGACAGGCATAATAAGGCTCTGCAAAAGGATATTGCCATGGGAAAATTCGCGCTGGTTTCGCTGGATGCGTTTCCGTCTTTTGAAGAGGATAAGGGATTCACAGGCGGAGTGACTTTACAAGCGAGATTGGGATTCTAGGATACATTAGGGCATCATGTGTTCTCGAAAAGCACTATTTTGATTTTGATTTTGCTTTCGCAGTTCTCCTCGCTTTTGGGATATGCGGTCATTTCGAGCGAGCATCGGCCGATGTATTGGTAGAATATTTTTCCATATGAGTCCGCGCCTGCGCTCGGATTCTGACAAGGCGGTTTGGCTCCGGTCGAACCGCTTTTTGATTTGCTGTCGAGATCCAGCCAGGCGGGTGTGATTTCCAGATCATAGCATCCTTCGCTTTCGGATCTCAGCAATTCGAATGAAAGCAGCTGATTGCTTTGCGAGGTAGGGGAAACCGTTAGCATCCTTATGTTTGAGGTTTTGATTCCTATGCGGCTTATGCGATTGTGAGGAAGATAGAACATCCTTGTCATCCTTCCGTTTTCTCCGTTGGCATATGTGTCCGGATAGCATTGCCCGTAGGGAAAGCTTATCGCATGGAACCCATCTTCGAACTCTTTTGTGTTTCCGTTGTATGCCATGTCGCTGGCTTTTTTGCCCGATATCGGGTCATCGCTTTTCAGCACTATGGATGATTCGGCTGATACGAGGAACGGAACCGAATCGAATTGCAGGCTCTCCGGATCCAATGCTATCAGATATGCGCATGCGGCTTCGCTGCCTGTGGTCCAGCGCATTGTGTGATCAAGGCCTTGCGTCATGCCGAAAGAGTGTTTTGATGTGTCGTATGTCAGGTCGCCTATTCTTATTGTGTCGGATGCTGCGTATTTTGTCATGAACGACACAATATTATCCTGGAATTGTTTCTCCATCGGTGGCGGAGCTATGTCATCGCCTTTGCTTTTGGATAAGTACCATATTAGCATTCTGCTGTCGCTATTCGGCGTGAGCGCGGCGCGCGTGCTGGAGGATGTTTGTGTTTTGGCGCTTATCTCGGTTGGCTCCAATTCGATCTTTTCGATGTTTCCGCCGATCATGATTCTCCATCTTCCGAAATAGTTGTCATCGACATCATAAACATACAGATAGAAATGCAGATTCCTGTTATCGAGCGTGGTTTGCTTTTTCGGGATGATGTTTAGCGTTTTTGCCTTTCCGTTGAAGTTTAGTGAGAAATAGTCGTTGCTTTGAACCGTGACTGCGTTCTTCAATGAGTTGGTGATGCTTCCTGATATGTCTTCGCTGTTGCCCTGCTTTGCGAAGTATGCGACAAGGGTTCTGTTGTCATCGCTTGCTGTTTTCAGGCTTATCGCATAGTTCTTGGCGCTGTCGGTATTTTCTATGAATATGACGTTCGTTTTGTCGTCTTTGACGCTTTCTTCGGATATGCTGAGATTCGCTATGTCCTTTATAAGCACGGGAACGGTGATTTTTATATCTGAATTTCTTATGCTGATGGTGAATGAGCTTTCCTTTGATTCGGATCCGCTTTCTATTATCAGTCTTGCGGCGCAGTCCGATTCTTTTTCAAAATGCATCACGCCGCTGTCTTTTACGGTGAAATCCACTGTGGGAATCTTGAATTTGCTTTCGCTGCCGAGCTTGAATGCGTATGTTGATGATGGTATTAGCGTTATAGGGGATGTGAAATCGTCCTGCGTCGTGAAGCTGCCTTTGTCCGACCCGCCGTATTCTATGCCTTCGGCTTTTTTCTCTATGGAATATTCCACATCGATCGATTTCAGCGATGAGGAGGCGCATATCAGGAATTTTTTGTTGAATTGGTCTCCGAGGGAGCTGATTATTCTTATCTCGTGCACTCCTAGCGTTCTTATTCTGTTGAGAGGGACCACTATTGTTTTTTCGTCCGCCACAGTCCAGCTTACTGTGTCGCTTTCGAATGCGAATCCGCCTTTGGATTCGCTTTCGCCTTTCATGTGCTTGGCTTCTATTCTGATGAATTTCTCCGACATTTTCTCATCGTCAAGGAGATATGTCAGCGTTCTGGATTTTGATAGGGCGTTATCGAGATCGTTGTCTGCATAGACCAGGATTTCGGAATGATCGGGGTAGTCTTTATTGAAGATTCCGTATTCGCATCCTATGGCGGATAGCGCTGCTAGCAATGCGAAGGCAAAACCTCGGAAAAACGCAGCTGTGCCCTTAAATCTCATATGCGCATCTCCATTCCTTCTTGAGGTCTTCCATGAATTGCTCGGCATCGCTGTTGTGGATTCCGCTTCCGCTTCTGCATTCTCCGCAGTATTCGCATATTTGCGAATCCATGTATCCGTTTTTTCTTGTGAACGAGACAATTGCGAATCTGTTGTGCCTGTAGCCGGCCATGCACATGTCCCAATCCGATGCGAAGCGATGCTGGTCGCCTGCTTTGCTGAGATGCTGCATGTAATCGGTTCTTACGTTTTCGGCATAAGCCTTTGTTCTCAGGTAACAGTTGTCCATTGGCGCGGTTAGGGTAAGGGTTATGCCTGCGCCGAAAATCCCTTCGTTTCCCCATATGTTTTCCTTGTTGTTTTCATTTATGGCTGGCGCGGCTGCTGTAAGCGTTATCGCATGCCTTTCGACCATGGGGTAGGAATCGGAAGCGGATGTGTCTTCTGATTTCAGCCATATGTATTTTGTTATCGCATTTGAAATGGTGTCGCTGTCTGCTTTGATTGCGGTTATTATCGATGTGCTGTTTTCCAGAGGCGTGAATATCAGGCGATCGCTGTTTGAATCCTTGGAATCCGATATGGCATAGCTTACCTTGCATGAGCCGCTGGGAGCTGTGATTCTCGCTTTTCTGATGTTTGGCTGGTCTTGTATGCTGTCCGAACAGGACAGCGATGCCTTTTCGGCGATTTTAAGACTGCCTGCGTTCAGTATTCCGATATCGTATGCGCTTTTCCCATTCTGAATGATTTTTGCCTTGAAAAGCACGCTCTTGCTTGCGAATCCGGCGCTGTCCGGTTTGTCAAGCGGTATCTTTTGCGTTCCTGCGCCAACGCTTTTGCATCTTAAAGCTGAAAACGTTTTTCCGCCATCTTCCGAATACGAATAGTACAGCCGCGCTTGCGCATTGCTGTGGTTGCTTATGCCGAGAGCGAACTTATGCTTCAGCGCGTTTCCCTCATAGCAGGTTCCGGAATATTCCAGAGAGCATGAGTGGCTCTGCTTTTCGTTTCGTATTATGAATATCCGCTCATCGCCCGCCGTTTTCCCCAGAATGCCTTCGGCCTTCAATTTTATTGTGATGCTTTCGTCTTTGTCGTCTCCGTATACGCGCTCGCTCATGCTCCACCCTTTTTCCCAGTCGTAATGCGGTGTTACGATAGTGGTGCTGATTCTTGATATTTCAACCCGAAGATTCAGATTCTGGTAGGGACTGTACGATTTGAGGGGAACGGATTCCGGTATGTTTTCCATGCGCTCGCTTAGCGGAGGAAGGCTTATCGTTATGGTTTTGACGAGCGGATTGTCGCTGATGCTGCTTAGCGTCTGAGTAGAGTTGGCGGTTCTGATCAGAGCATCTGCGCTCAGCTTATGCAAAATGCTGTCCTTTTCCACGGAAAAGCAGATCGTGCTGCTTTCCGTTCTCAGGTATGAGTTCCGATAGTATGCGCTTATAACGTATGCGCCTTCGCAGGTTATGTCATGGAAGTATCCTGCCAGCTTTTCATTTTCCGTGAATTTGTTTTCCAGCCTGATATCCGTTTCGGAATTGTTGATGTTCATCATCACATTGAATTTGCGGCTTATCATGTCTGATGATAGCCTTGCGACAACCCTATATCCGTTGCTGATCGGAATCAGAAACAGGCTCGGAGGCGGATCCGGAATTACCCTGTCCTGGAACTTTTCCAAGGATATCAGGAAGCTCTCTTTCTTTTTGCTTCCGGCCGAAACCGTTAGTACGGATTTGCTGTTGGGCTTGCTTCCAGATACGAGATATACGGTTTCATCGCATTGGCTGCCGCTGTCATCATCTTGCCGCCGTTGCGCGTTTTGAGCCATTCTCAGGTTTTCATTGCTGTCCAGACTGAATTCCAGGTTCCCCAGCTTGCTGCGGTTCCTGCATATTATCGCGTATGTTGATGACACTTGAAGTCCTATCTCCTTTTTAAGTTTTTTGGAGATCATGTTTGTATCGTCGAATTCGTCGTCATAATCTCCGACATAGTAAAGGGAGAGGTTTCCGGATATGGTTTCGGATGAATCGACTGAGAATCGGAACGACGCTTTTCGGTTGTTCGCATAGGCGCTTATCTCGTAATCCGATAGGCTGTCGATTCTATTCAGGCGTATTTTCACTGTTTTGTCTTCGATTTCGGCTATTTGCTCGCCATTTGAATTCCTGAATTGGGATAGGGGCTTTTCCTCTCCGTTCCCTTTTGAGAACTTGAAAGCTATCGAATATTTGCCGGGGTTTGCCGATGAGAAGATCGAGTTTCCGGTTGCTATCCCTAATGTCAGCACCAATACCGTTTGCGTTTGGGAATTGAGAATATATGTGTTTTTCCCCTTGTCATCTTCTTGCGAGAATGCCTCCGGATTGGCGCAGATGAAATACATGTCTGATATGAAGATATTTCCGTTTTCGCATCCGAGCGCAAGCGCGGAAATGAAAATCGCAAGCGCTAGCCGCCATTTAAAATGCTTTGGAATCGCATGTCTTATGATTGTCATGCGTATGATATGCGCGGAACAGCGGAATTGTCTCCGCTTTTGGTTGAAAATGACTTTGCGATTTCAGCTGCTGGCCTTTCGGAGGCTTTTTCTGTTGAGGTTTTTTCAAAATTGTATAATAATAGAAAAATATTATGAATGTGACGCTCATCATACCTATTTTGAAGGTCGCGGTTCAGATCGCCTTCATAGCCGGAGTGCTCTACAAGCTGTACGATGTCTTTCATCAGTCAAAGGCCGTTGCCGCTTTCTATGTGATGTTCTTTTATGGATTCGTGCTGCTTGTTTCCCATTATTTGGAGCTTAGAGTGCTGGAAAACATGCTCAAATACATGCTTGTTCCGTTTTTCATAGCAGTTGTGATTGCTTTTCAGGATGACATAAAGGCTTCAATTGTGAGCGGCAGGAATTCAATCAGGATGATTCGCAAGAGGGAGAATTTTGTTTCCGCCCCCGAAATCAAGGCGATTCTCAGCGCTTTATATGCCCTTGCTGATATGAAGAGGGGCGCTCTTGTGATAATCAAGAAGAACGATAGGATTGATGATAAGCTGAAAAACACTCCAACGGTTCTTGATTGCGAGATAACTTCAAATGTGATAGTCACGATTTTCAGCTATGACACCCCTTTGCATGATGGCGCGATAGTGGTTGCCAACAACAGGATACAATTTGCAGGATGCGTTCTTCCTTCGAGCAGCAAGGGCTCGATAAAACCTTCTGAATATGTCCCTCAGGGCGAATCGGAAGCTGATGAGCTGGAGGAAGATTTGCGCTTGGCTTCCAGAAGCAGGCGCGAGAACAAGATTTTCGGCACAAGGCATAGGGCTGCCATAGGGATAACCGAGGTTTCCGATGCCATAGCCATAGTTGTCAGCGAGGAATCGAAGGCGATTTCGATATGTTATGGCGGCAACATATATTACGACTTGGGTCAGGACGATGCGGTGGTGTTTCTTGATCAGCTGCTTGGCTATGATGATAAGAAGGAATGATGCGCTATGGTGATAAATCGTGGCAAGGCAAAATATTCCAAGATGTTGAATATGGCATATTCGGTGTTTTTCGCATGCATGGTGTATATTGTTTTTTCCATATATGCGAGAGATACTAGAAATGTCAGCATTCCGATTACGGTAAGGGCGAATAGCCAATACATAAACAATTCCAATATACCTAAGTTCGTCAATGTGGTTATGAAGGGCAGCCAGGATCTCATTTACGGAATAGATGCCGATAGGATTTCCGCCAGACTGGACCTGTCAAGCGTTTACATGGAGGGGATATACGTAATACCGGTGGAGATCGTTTATGATTTGGGGATTCTGAATTCGGCGAAGGTCGAGATATATTCGACTCAGCCGAATATTCGCATCAGCATGGTCAAGCGGCCGGATTCCGTTTCCATATGAGGGAGAACTGGAAGAGGAGCGCGGTATTATCGCCGCCGATTCCGCCTGCAAGAAGATTCCAGCTGGTTATTTCATATTATGGTCCCGCGCATTACGGGTGGCAGCGGCAGGACAGCGAATCGGTTGAGGATAGGAGCGTTCAGAGTTTTCTTGAAAAGGCGATATTCAAGATTTCCGGAGAGCGCTCGAACGCATACGGATCAGGAAGAACGGACAGCGGCGTGCATGCGCTTGGCCAATGCGCTCACTTTGATTCATCCTGTTTGAGGATGGATGAGGAGACTCTCAGGCGCGCTTTGAATGCGAATCTTCCCGAAACGATCAGAATCAATGGAGTGACGGAAAGGTTTGATGCTTTTCATGCCCGGTTTTCAACGCTGCTGAGGGAATACGAATATGTTTTGAAGGATGATGTCCATTGGACGCCTTTCGATAACGGCAGGGCATGGCGTCTCAGAAATCTGCCTGATATTTCCACATTGAATGAGATGCAGAAGTTTCTAATAGGTGAGGATGTGGACTTCAGAGCATTTGATTTCACCAAATCGAATGATGGGCATTCGCAGAAAAGAGATGTTTTGAAATCGCGGTTTGAGAGGCGCGGTGATAGCCTTGTGTTCACGATAACGGGCAATGCCTTCCTTTATCATATGGTCAGGGCTATTGTCGGCATGAGCGTGAGTTTGGCGCTCAAGCATGATCGCAAGGATGCGGTTTCCATGTTTTCCGGATTGATGAGGCCTGAACTCGGCATCAAGGCGGACTTCATTGCTCCGGCGCAAGGCCTTTATCTCAAGCGGGTGATATATGATGAGGAAGAGTATTTGAAATTCAGATCTGCCATGAAGGAGTAATGATTATGAAAAGGTTTTATGGCGTGTGGGGAATTCTGTTGTTGGTTTTTTCGCTTTTATGCTGTTTTGCCTGCAATCCGCAGGAAAACGGTGCTGATCCGAATACGGTGGCTGGAGGCGCTGTTTCGCAAAGCGATGACAATGGAAGCACGGATGATAGCGTCCCTTCGGTGACGCCTTCGGGCGGCGGACAGGCCACTTCCGTTTCCGGCGCATTGGCTTTTGAGGCTATAGGCGGTTATGCCGGTTACGATGGGACTTCGGGGCATTATTCGTATGCTGAAGTCGCGGATTTTGTTGCGGATGATGTTCTGACTGTGGATCTTAGCGCAATGAAAGTCAAAGCGGGGGATGGTGAGGAGCAGTCGATACCGGTGAAAGCCAACGCCCTTTCGCTTTTTGATGGAAAGCTGGCCGCATATTATACTGGAACGGCCGGAGAGAATGATGGCCAGTTGTGGTTCTATGGCGATGGCAAGGCTGTTAGCGATGAACCGGATGCTCCCAAATACACATATAACAACAGGAAGCTTTCGATAGTGTTGAAAGGCACCGCTGAAAAGGGATTGTGCGTAAAGGTGAAAAAGGATGCGTCTGTTCGGATCGTTCTTGATGGAGCAACGATAAGCAGTGGAAATTATCCTTGCATAATGAATGACGGAAAGGCTCCTGTCTACTTGGAAATCAAGGATGGAACCGTTAACAACGTTGCTGATGGCAGATCATTCGGTACGGGGTATAGCGAGGCTAATGGAGTCAAATTCTATGACTCTTCGTTGGGCGCTTCGGATCTTGCGGCGGCGCGACAGGCAGCCGAGGATGAGGGCGAGGATTTGGAGGAGACCCGAACTTGGGCTTTGGGCGACAGCAGCAAAGGGACTGTTTTCACGAAAGGGGATATGTATGTGACAGGTACCGGAACGCTGAATGTGACCGAGGGCTATAAGCATGGCATTGTTTCAAGCAAGGGGTTCATCAGGATATGCGATAATGCTGTAATAAGCATAACATCAACTGGCCGGAACGGATTTCATGCGGCTAATGGCTTTATAATGGACAACGGAACCATAACCGTAAGCGGCGCCGGAGACAGAACGGATAATGAAAGCAGGGGAATAGTCGTTGAGGGCTATGATGAGGATGCGACAGGCGACAAGGCTGGATTCATAGTGATTAAGGGCGGCAGCTTGAATATAACAACGGTTTCCAAGGCCATTACAGCTAAATGGGTGGCATCGGAGGACCAGACGGAGACGGGTGCTGCTGAAGGCTATTCTCCTGATCCGCATGTTCTGATAACCGGCGGGGCGATAACGATAAGGACAACAGGGACTCCATATGAATCCACAAGAGCAGCTGATGTTTTGAATGCGGATGGCGTGACCGAGACCATAACCGATCTTTCGCTTTCCCCGGAGGGCATAGAGGGCAAATCCGGTCTATACATTTATGGCGGCAGGATCGAATGCAATACTACTGATGATTGTCTTAATGTCAGCCTCAATACCGGAACCATAGACATTCATGACGGATATGTTTATGCCTATAGCAGCAAGAATGATTGCATAGATTCAAACGGTACCATAAAGATAAGCGGTGGTGTAGTGGTCGCTCTTACTACGGTAACACCGGAATGCGCTTTCGATTGCGATAATAATGATTTCATCATAACCGGAGGAACGCTTATCGGCATAGGGACCGGGAATTATTCCAGACCGACTGCAGCCAAGTGCGGACAAGGTGTTGTCATCATGTCCGGCACATCGATCGGAGACCGGAACAAGGCGCTTGTCGTAAAGGATTCGTCTGGTAACGTCAGGTTCGCTTATAATGTGCCTTTGAATTCGGGTTCGAATCTGGTTGTCATTTTTTCATCGCCAGGGTTGACGGCTGATGAAACATATTCGGTCGTATCGGGGGCTACTGTTTCCGGAGGAAGCGTATTCCGTGGCATTTATACGGTTATGCCGGAATCGTGCAGCGGCGGATCACCTGCGATCAATGGCATTTCGTTTGCCAGCGGTTATGTTCATACTCAAAGCGGAGCGGGAACCTCCGGACCTGCGGATGGTCAGAGGCCGACTGGTCCCGGTACGGGTAAGCCCCGCTGACGGTAGCATGTCGTTTCGCAGGTGATGCGTGCCTATTATGGCTTATGAGGCTTTCAGGATTCGTTCCGGATGATGTGCCGCTGTTTTGAAGTCGGCAGCGTGAGCGGAGGAATCCCTGTAAGCCTTTTTTCTTATTGTTTTTACCGATATGTCATTTGCGGGAGCGCACTTGAAAAAAATATCGGACTATTGCTATAATTTGCCATTATGCTTTTGAAAACATAATGACTTTCGTATAGCCGGAAGGTCTGCTCCGGCATGGCAGTCATGTGTGATTGAAGGGGTTGGGGATGGCAGGTGACCAAAAACTTCCCACAGGTTTTCTCGATTATTCGGAAACTAGAAGGAACGGATTTTTAAAAGTGATGGAGTTGAAGGAGAACGGCGGCAGAATAGCCGGCGTATTCTGTACTTTCACACCGCTTGAGATGCTGGATGCGGCTGGGTTTGTGCCGGTAAGCTTATGCGGCATGAGCGAGGAAACCGTACCGGAAGGTGAAAAGCATCTTCCAAAGAATCTTTGCCCTCTTATCAAGTCGAGTTTCGGGTTCATTGCTTCTGAAAAATGTCCGTATGCTTTTTTCGCGGACTTGATAGTGGGCGAGACCACTTGCGATGGTAAAAAGAAGATGTATGAGCTTGTATCCGATTACAAAAAGACATACATTCTGCATCTGCCGCAAGGGGATGCGCCATATGCCCTGGATATGTGGCATAAGGAGCTGATAAGGTTTAAGGATTACCTGGAATCGGAATTTCATTGCATGATAACCGATGAGGGCTTGAGGCAGGCCATACGTATGAGGAATGCGGAGAGAACGGAGAAGCGCCGTCTTTTGGAATTGAATAAGAGCGTACCGGCTGTCAGTTTTGGAAAGGAAATATATTCGACAATTGATGCAACCGGCTTTTTGTTCAACGGGGAAGAGAGAATTGAAAAAATAAGAGGTCTGTGTGAGAAGCTGGCTGCTGAGTATAAGGAGAAAGGCTCTCCGGTGCCCTTGGAGGCGAAAAGGATTCTGGTTACCGGATGCCCGATAGGGGGTGTTTTGGATAAGACCGTAGGCGCGGTTGAGCGTTCAGGCGGTGTGGTTGTGGCATTTGAGAATTGCGCTGGTGTCAAAGCCTGTTTGAATCTGGTGGATGAGGCAGCGGAGGATCCTGTTCGCGCCATAGCGGAACGCTACCTGAAAATAGGTTGCGCTGTCATGACGCCGAATTCCGGAAGGATGGGAAACCTTCGTGATATGATAAGCGAGTTCAAGGTTGACGGTGTGATTGATATTTCGTTGCACGCTTGTACCCCGTATCTCATCGAGGATTCGCTCGTTTCGCGTTTATGCAAGGAGGCGGGCAGGCCGTGCCTTAGCGTGGAGACCGACTATTCCAAATCCGACGCGGAGCAGCTTCGTACGAGAATCGAGGCTTTTATGGAGATGCTGTGATGATTAGGGTTTTCTTGCCTTTGCTTGGCTATGCCTTGGCGTCTATTGAATATTTCTTGCTGCCGAATGTTAGGGAAAATGCTTTTCCGGAGCGTTATTTTATTGTTCTTACGGCAGGGATTGTCGCATATTCGGCATTTGCCTTGTTTTCATTTCTGAGAAAGGACAAAGGATTGAGGCTTTTTAACAGGTTGTCGTACAGAGCGCCGATATTTTGCGCTGTCTACGTTTTTCTGGCCTTATTCGATGTCCTTACTCTGAAGACGGGGCGGCTGACGTATCCTTTCATACCGTGGTTTAATGACATAATAAATTCAGCCGTTGCGGATTGGCCTATGTTGCTGAAAAGCACTCTTTTTTCCTTGCGTCTTCTATTGGTCAGCTATGTTGTGGGAGCGCTTGCCGGCGTTGCCACTGGGGTGGTTGCGGGTTATTCGAAAAGCGTAAGATATTGGATCGAGCCGGTTCTGAATGTTTTGGGGCCGATTCCGCCGGCCACATGGATTCCTCTTTCGATGATATTGGCGAAAACGCTTTTTTCAGGGTCGGTATTCATCATTGCGTTAGGGGTATGGTATAACGTGTCCTTATCGACGCTGATAGGCGTGATGAATGTGAAAAAGGAGCATTTGGACTCGGCGCGCATACTTGGGGCGAGTGAACTCCAGATAGTTTTCAGAGTTGTGATTCCCTCATCCCTTCCGAGCATATTCCAAGGTCTTTCATCCGGCATGACTTCTGCATGCATAACGCTGATAATAGCCGAGATGATTGGGGTTGAGGCTGGTTTGGGCTGGTATATCGAATGGGCGAAGGCATGGGCTATGTTCAATAGGATGTATGTGGCGATCATAACGATTTGCGTGCTGTTCAATCTGGTCAATTTTACGCTGAAAAAATGCAAAAAGCATTTTCTGAGGTGGGAAAATGGCAACTGAGCTTGTTTTGAATGATGTGAGCAAGAGCTTTGATTCCCCGCATGGAAAAGGCGATAGGATCAGTGCGGTGGAAAACGTCAGCTTTTCGTGTCATGATGGCGAGTTCGTATCCATAGTCGGACGCTCAGGATGCGGGAAATCAACAATATTGAGGATGATAGCCGGTCTTGTGAATCCTACAGCTGGATTGGTGTCCGTGGATTCGCAGGTTGTAAAAGGTCCGTCGAAGGAACGCGGGATGGTCTTTCAGGAATATTCGCTTTTTCCGTATTTGACTGTTGCGCAGAACATAGGTTTTTCATTCAAAATGTCGGGAAGGGCGAGGGAAAACAAGGCGAAGGTGGATGAGTATGTCAGGAAGATAGGTCTCGAGAAGTTTGCTAATTCCTATCCGTCTGCGCTTTCCGGAGGAATGAGGCAGCGTGTTGCTTTGGCGAGGACATTGATATGCAATCCGAAAATTCTTCTTCTTGATGAGCCTCTTTCCGCATTGGATGCCATCACCAGGATGAGCATGCAGGATGAGATTCTGGACATGTGGAGCGGAAGCGGTTCGCTGGCCATAATGGTTACGCATGATGTTGATGAGGCTGTGTATATGAGCACGAAAGTGATTCTCATGCGGCCGAATCCGGGCCGGGTGAAGAGGATTATTCCGATTGACATCCCATATAGAAGACGCAGGGATAGCGATGCGTTTGTTGCATACAGGAATGAGATTTTGAACGGATTGTCCGGGAATGGTTCCTGAGGAACGCCTCAAGGGCGCTTCTAAAAAACTTGCTGTCCAAAAAGCGCCTGTGGGTTTCAGAGGCGGTTTTCAGACCTGAAAGACATTGGCGAAATCGCACTCTGAGGTTTTTAGAAGCGCCCTTAAAGATGTTTTCTTGGAAAATGTCCTGGTTTAAAATGGATTTCGCATCATTTTGAAATGAGTTTTGAAAAAACCTCTTAGATGATCAGATAAGGAGATTTGATTATGGTATCAAACAGATTCATGCGCAGCGCTGTTGTCTGCGCGGTGGCTTTCACATTTTTCGTTTTTCTCTTCTCATGCGCGAAGAAAATGCAGTCAGGTTCGCAAGGAAGCCAATCAGGATCGGTATCGCCTGCGGCGTCATCCGTCTTGAAGTTCGCGAATGCGGAGGAGGAATTGGAGACTTGGAAAAAAGAGCCGCGGTATAATGATACGCTCAGGTATTTTATCAGTGACGGATGCACTGCCGGCGTTGTGGTTGCTGATAAGAAGGGCTTTTATGCGAAAGAAGGTCTTAAGGTAGAGGGATTCAAGGGCAAAAGCGATGTCGAGGCGCTTGGGCTTGGCAAGGCTGATGTTGCCATTGGTCATATCTCAAAGCAACTTGTGCCGGCGGTGAACGGGACGGATTTGGTATTTGTTGGGGGCGCCCATAGGCTTTCCGGATGCAAGACGCTTGTTGTTCCTGCAAATAGTCCGATCAAATACATTGAGGATTTGAAAGGCAAGAGGATATCATGCCCGAATGGGCGCGGCGCGAGTGATTTCAACATTACGGCTCGGCTTTTGGATGCTTATGGCATAGACCCGTTGCATGATGTGGAAATAAAAGTCATCGAGAATTCCGCTTCTGTTCCCGCCATGGAGAGAGGGGATGTTGATTGCGCCATTTTGGGCGAATCGTTCGTGTATGACATGGTTCGTGAAGGAAGGCTTAGGAAAGTCAATTCGAAAGATGGAATGAGCACGAATCAGATATGCTGCGCTATAACGATGAATGGGACTTTTGTGAAGGAAAATCCTATTACCGCCGGCAAGATGGCGCGCGCGATTAGGAATGCATTGGATTGGATGAGAGAGAATCCGGAAGAAGCGACTGATTTCCTCCTCAAAGAGGGGCTTAATAGCGGAAGCAGGGAAAAGAACATAGAGCTTAATGCGCTCATGTCGTTCGGAATGTATTCCAATATCATGACAGAGGGCGAGCTCAGAGCCATAGCCAATGATTATGTCAGGATAGGGCTGATTGTTACGGAGAGCGATGCCGGGAGGATAATGGATAGGGTTTGGCGTCCGTTGGGCGAATGATTGCTCCGGCTGATATCGGTGAGTGTGGTTATATGGCGCCGGCGTGATTTGCGTCGGCGCGGTCTCTGGAATCAGTTGATTTTCTTGTTGTTATAAAGTAGAATAAACTCCAAAGCCATTTTCGGGATTTGCATATGGGGAAGATTATCGACGAAGACCAGATTTACCTTTTTAATGAGGGCCGGTATTTTTATGCGTATCGCTCGTTCGGATCGCATGTCGCTGATGGCGGCGTGCATTTCACCGTGTGGGTTCCGGGAGCGAGGAAAGTTCGTGTTTACGGGAATTTCAATGATTGGCGGTGGGATCATGAGCTTAAGCCTGTTGGCAACTCCGGGATTTGGACCGGATTCTTCACTGATGTTCACGAAGGTGATATCTACAAATACATAATAGAAACGGATAACGGCAAGACATTGGAGAAATCGGATCCGTTTGCGTTTTATTCCGAGATGAGGCCTTCCACTGCGTCGATAGTCCATACTGCGAAATACGAATGGAGCGATTCGGACTGGATGAAGGGCAGGGCTGTGCGTGAAGGCTCAGGTCGTCCTAAGAACATATATGAGGTTCATCTCGGCAGCTGGAAAAGGCATGATGCGAGCGGAACGGACGGGAAAGACGGCTTTTACACATATTCGGAATTGGCCGCGGAGCTGGTGGATTATGTCAAGGAGATGGGCTATACCCATATGGAGATTCTTCCGGTGATGGAGCATCCGCTTGATGCATCATGGGGGTATCAGGTTACCGGTTTTTATTCGCCGACAAGCAGGTATGGCAAGCCGGAGGATCTGATGCATTTGATCGATTGCGCGCATCAGAGCGGGATTTCCGTGATCCTTGATTGGGTCCCTGGCCATTTCTGCTATGATTCCCATGGCCTTGCCTTATTCAACGGACACTATCTTTACGAGAAGGACATGCATCCGAATTGGGGAACGGGTAAGTTCGACTTCGGGAGACCTGAAGTGCGCTCGTTCCTTTTGTCGAATGCGAACTATTGGTTCGGCGAGTTTCATGCGGATGCAATGCGCGTTGATGGCGTGTCAAGCATGCTGTATCTTAATTTCGGAATAGATGATCCGAAACAGAAGAAATTCAACAAATACGGAGATGAGGGAAACCTTGAGGCGATAGAGTTCCTTCATGAGCTTTCGGATATGGTCGGCAGCATTCATCCCGGAGCGTGTCTCATAGCTGAGGAGAGCACGGCATGGCCTTTGGTCACATATCCGCCAAAGAACGGCGGGCTTGGGTTCAATTACAAGTGGGATATGGGCTGGATGCATGATACTCTAAATTATTTTTCAATGGATTTCCCCTATAGGCCAGGCAATCACAATCTGCTGACTTTCTCCATGATGTATGCGTATAGCGAGAATTTCGTTTTGCCTTTCTCGCACGACGAGATAGTGCATGGCAAGGCTTCCCTCATCGGGAAGATGCCTGGCGATTATTGGAGGAAGTTCGCCGGTCTCAGACTTCTGATGCTGTATCAGATGACGCATCCGGGCGCAAAGCTGAATTTCATGGGCAACGAGCTGGCGCAATGGACGGAATGGCATGAATACGAGTCCGTGGAGTGGTTTTTAATCGATCAGTTCGAGGCGCACCGCAAGCATCATGATTTCGTGAAGGCGCTCAACAAGCTTTATTTGAATGAAAAGGCCTTGTGGGAGGTTGATCATTCGTGGGAAGGCTTTTCATGGATAGATGCCAATAATGGCGCGCAATGCGTAGCCAGTTATATCAGGATGGGCAGAAATGACGAGGATAACGTCTATGTCGTTCTCAATTGTGAGGTCAATCCTTACGAGGAGTATAGGATCGGCGTTGACAGCCTCGGAACATATTATGAGATTTTCAATACGGATAGCGAGAAGTTCGGAGGGAGCGGTGTCGTGAACACCGGAATGATTGAAGCCGAAGAGGTTCCATATCATGGAAGAGATTATTCGATAGTCTTGAGAATACCGCCGCTGGGAGCAACCGTGCTTAAAAGGAAGAAGAGGAAAGATGCAAAAGAATTACAAAAAGGATCAGTTCAAAAGGGATTACGAGGAAGAAACGGTAAGCCTGTTCTCAAAGCCGCTGAAGAATTGCACAACAAGAGAAAAGTATGAGTCTTTGGTTCGCCTCATAGTGAGGGAGACCGCTGAGGACAAGGAAAACACCATGAGCCGTTTTGTGAAAAACAAAACGAAGATGGTTTTCTACTTTTCAATGGAATTCCTCATCGGCAAGCTGCTGGAGAACTATCTTATAAATCTCGGGCTGCTTGATGTGGTTGTCAAGGGACTTTCGGATCTCGGAATTGATTTCTATGATTTGGCGGAGATGGAAAATGATCCGGGACTGGGCAGCGGCGGACTGGGAAGGCTGTCGGCATGTTTTCTTGATTCGATGGCTTCGACTGGCATTGCCGGTTATGGCGTTGGGTTGCGCTTCAGATTCGGCCTTTTCAAGCAGAGGATAGATAACGGCTATCAGATAGAGCAGCCGGATGCTTGGCTTACGAACGAATATCCGTGGGAAATGGCCAAGCCATCCGAGGCTGTTGAAGTCAAGTTCGGCGGTGTGGTCGACAGGACATATGACAACGGCAAGCTCGGTTTCATACATAAGGGTTATGACAGCGTGCTTGCGGTTCCGTATGATATTCCCATTGTAGGGTATGGCGGCAAGAACATCACAAGCTTGCGCATTTTCCAGGCGCTTCCGATGGATGACACTGTTGATATGCAGGCATTCAATAATGGAAAGTATGCCGAGGCTATGGCGAAGAAAAGCGAAGCCGAGGCTATAACATGCATCCTCTATCCTGAGGATGGGCAGCCTTCCGGAAGGGTTTTGAGGATAAAGCAGGAATACCTGATGGTATCCGCTGGAATCGCATCCATATTGCGCATATATGAATCCATTTATGGAAATGATGCGTGGGCTGATATGCCGAAGCATGTGAGCATTCATATAAACGACACTCATCCGGCTTTCTGCATACCGGAACTCATGCGTGTGCTTTTGGATGACAAGGGTCTTGAATGGGATGATGCGTGGGATATAACCAGAGGCGTTGTGTCGTATACCAATCATACCGTTCTGCCCGAAGCTCTGGAGAAGTGGCCGTCTGATATGCTGCAGCACGTTGTGCCTAGAATATACATGATAATCGAGGAGATAGACAGGCGGTTCAAGGAAATGCTTAGGAACGAGCTTGGCGATTGGTATAATAACTGCAGGAATATGGGGATAATCGTCGATGGCATGACCAGGATGGCGAATCTGTCGATAATCGGATCGCATCATGTGAATGGCGTTGCGGAAATACATTCGCAGATACTGAAGGCAGATCTTTTCAAGGACTTCTATCTTATGAATCCCGACAAGTTCTCCAACAAGACAAATGGAATTTCCCATAGGAGGTTCCTCATGCAGTCGAACAAGCCTTTGGCTTCGCTGATTACGGATTGCATAGGCGAGTCGTGGAAGAAGGATCCGGAGAAGCTGAGCGGGTTGGAGAAATATGCCAATGACAAGTCGGTTTTGGAGAAGCTGGCTGCTGTCAAGCGCGAGAGTAAAGCGCGGCTTGCATCCTACATATCGAAAAAGTCCGGCATCGATGTTGATGTCGATTCGATTTTCGACATACAGGTCAAAAGAATGCATGCGTATAAAAGGCAGCTGCTCAATGCCTTCAAGGTGCTTTGGCTGTATAATGGCATAAAGGATGGGTCGGTGACGCTGCCGCATCCATGTGTTTTCATTTTCTCGGGAAAGGCCGCGCAAGGGTATCATTTTGCGAAAGAGGTCATCAAGTTCATATGCTCGGTTGCCGACAAAGTGAATTCCGATGAGAAAGTGAGCAAGGTCATCAAAGTCGTATTCATTGAGAATTTCTGCGTCTCAGTCGCTCAGCAGATCTATCCTGCGGCAGACATAAGCGAGCAGATCTCCACTGCCGGAATGGAAGCGAGCGGAACGGGAAACATGAAGTTCATGATGAATGGCGCCATAACTCTTGGAACTCTTGATGGCGCGAACGTTGAGATTTCAAGACTTGTCGGAAACGACAATTGCAAGATTTTCGGAATGACTGCTGAGGAAGTGGCTCATGCTCTTAGGAGCAGGGAGTACAATTCCAGGCAGTTCGTGTCTGGTCATGGGACCCTTTCGAAGATAACCGGTCAATTGGTTGATGGGTTCTTCAATTCGTCGGGGCAGAGCTTCTGGGGAATTCATGATGCTCTTATGAGCAGGAATGACGAGTTCTTCGTCTTGAAGGATTTCGATTCATATGTCGGGGCTTGGATGGAATTGTCAAACACCTATGGCGATTCCAAGGTGTGGAACAGGATGTCGCTTATCAATATAGCGAAATCCGGGTTCTTCTCAAGCGACAGAACGATTGCGGAATACGATCGGGATATTTGGAATACCAAAGGCGTTTGATCGCTTTGTAGTCTAATATGGCGGCGCAGCCGCTTGTGGAGGTGTATATATGAAAAAAAAGGAGTGCATTGCCATGCTTCTTGCAGGCGGACAGGGTACTAGGCTTAAAGCATTGACGAATGAGATAGCCAAACCTGCCGTCAGCTTCTTCGGCAAGTACAGGATCATTGATTTCTCTTTGTCCAATTGTGTGAACTCGGGCATTGATACGGTTGGGGTTTTGATTCAATACCGGCCGATGGTGCTCAATAGGTACATAGGTTCGGGCGAAGCATGGGATCTCGACAAGTCGGATGGCGGCGTGCACATACTTCCTCCATATGCCACTCAGAATGGCGGAGCGTGGTATGAGGGGACTGCTGATGCCATATACCATAATATCGACTTTGTGAATTCCTATTCTCCGGAATACATCGTGATTCTGTCGGGCGATCATCTTTACAAAATGAATTACAGCAAGATGCTCGATTTCCACAAGGAGAAGAAGGCTGACCTGACGGTTTCGGTCATGGAAGTTCCGATGGCGGAGGCGAGCAGGTTCGGGATCATGAGCATTGATGGCGATAGGAGGATAACCGAATTCGCTGAAAAGCCTGCCCAGCCGAAGAGCAATCTGGCTTCGATGGGCATTTACATATTCACATGGAAGACCTTGGAGAAGGCGTTGCTTGCGGATCACGAGGACCCGAAATCGGAGCATGATTTCGGAAAGAACATAATCCCGGGTCTGCTTGCGAGCAAGTCGCAGGTGTTCGCTTATCCGTTCCGCGGTTATTGGAAGGATATCGGAACCGTTGACAGCTATTATGAGGCGCATTTCGATATATTGAAGGAGAACCCGGAGTTCGATCTCTACAACGATAATTTCAAGATACGTTCGGGCGCATCATCGCTTTATCCGGCGCATATAATCGGAAGCAAGGCTTCTGTTTCGAGATCCGTGGTGTGCAATGGCGCCATAGTGAAGGGAAAAGTCGTGAATTCGGTGATAGGATGCGGAGCAAGAGTTGAGGAAGGCGCCGAAATAGTGGATTCCATTCTTCTTCCCGATTGCTCGGTTGGCAAGAACAGCAAGCTGATCCATTCCATAGTCAATGAGGACAGCGTGGTTCCGAGCGGTACTGTTTTCGGAAGTTCCGAGGAAGTGATGATTTTCTCTGAGGGAGGCAAAAAATGAAATACAATGCAATCGGTTTGATTTCGGCGATGTATGAGCCGAACGGGACTTTCGGATCTCTTCTTGCGAGAAGGTCTCTCGCCACCCTTCCGTTCGGCGCAAGATACAGAATGATAGATTTTCCGCTTTCCAGCATGGTTGACGCCGGCATTACCACGGTGGGTGTGATTGCGCCGTATTACTATCGTTCGCTTATAGATCATCTTGAGAGCGGCAGATCATGGAATCTCGACAAGCGCGAGGGCGGCCTTTATATAATGCCCGGAACGGTGTTCGGAACCAAGAACCCTCAGGCCAGGTTCCTTGTTGGAGATCTTGTCCGAAATTCGCGAATCTTCAGGAACTATAATACCGACTATGTCGTATTTGCCGATACCTCTTGCGTTATGAACGCCGATATGAACAAGATTCTGGAGAATCATGTTAAGAGCGGATGCCAGGCCACCTTGCTCTATAAGAAGGGGAAGATCAGAAGCGAAGTTGTGAATACCATAAACTTCAACGTCGGATCTGATGGCCGCATCAAGGAGTTCCTTGATTCGTATGACAAGACTAATAATGTGTTCCTTGGCATTTTTGTTGTGAACCGCACTTGCCTCATGGAGATTCTTAACGCATACAGCGTGTTTAAGAATACCGATTTCATTGACTTGCTCATTGAGAATTTCCCAAAGCTCACCATAAATGCTTGCGAGTACAACGAATATGCGGAAAGGATAGATTCGGTCTACGATTACTATAATGTGAACATGGGTCTTATGGACGAATCCATATCCCAGACGAATCTTTTCTGTGATGAGCGTCCGATAATGACGAAGGTTCAGGATGAGGTCCCGTGTTTGTATATCGGCAATGCCAAGGTGAGGAATTCAATAGTCGCGTCAGGGTGCGTCATACGCGGTGAGGTCGAAAACAGCATAATATTCAGATCGGTTCATATAGCTGAGGGCAGCGTAGTCAGAAACTCCATAATAATGCAGCATGGGGAGATCGGCAGGAATGCTGTTTTGAGCGATGTGATTCTCGATAAGTATGTTACAATAGGAGAAGGGAAATCGCTTAAAGGCTCATCATCTTCGCCTACGATAGTTGAAAAAGGGACAAACATATGAGCAATAACATGAACAATTCGGACTCCAGCGACAAGAAATCCATATTCGATGAGAGCTTCAAGAAGGAGGAGCATATCGTGAAGTACATTCATCTTCCGGAATCGGGTGGTGCGGTTGAATCCGAAGCGGCAGCGCATCATGTCCTGTATGCTTCGTTTGAGGCGGTTCCGTTTTTCAAAAGCGGCGGCCTTGGCGAGGTCGCCGGATCGCTTCCGTATTTTCTCAATGGAAGCGATTTCGAGGTGAGGGTGATTCTGCCTAAGCTCAGTCTGATTCCGCAGGAATATCAGGAGAAGATGGTATTCAAGACCAGTTTTACGGTTCCGCTTGGCTGGAGAAGCGTTTATTGCGGCCTTTTTGAAATGAAATACAAGGGTCTTACCTATTATTTCCTTGACAACGAGTATTATTTTCATAGGAACAAGGCATACGGGGAATTCGATGATGGAGAGAGAATCGCATATTTCTCGAAGGCGCTTCTTGAGGCGATAGAGTACATGGGCTGGAGAGTCGATATACTTCATTGCAATGACTGGCATACGGCGATGTCGACTGTCTTTCTGAGGGAGCATTACAATCACCTTCCGGATTTCAATAGGATCAAGACCGTGTTCACGATCCATAATCTGAAATTCCAGGGCCAGTATGATGATGCCATTATGTCGGATATTCTCGGACTGTCCGGAACGCCTGCGGAGCCGCAGATGTCCGTATACAACAAATACGGCAAGAGGGAGGCGGTCAACTATTTGCTTGGTGCGATTTCATATTCGGATCGCATAACCACAGTCAGCCCTACATATTCCGAAGAGATAAAGACGCCGTATTTCGGTGAGAATCAGGATGCTGTTTTCAGAAAGAGGGCATCGGTTTTGAGCGGAATAGTCAATGGAATAGACTGGAGGGTGTTTAACCCCCAGGTTGATAAGTTCATTCCCGTGCAATACGATGTGAACAGCATCGACAAGAAGGTTGAGGATAAGCTGGCGATACAGAAGGAACTGTATTTGAAGGTTGATCCCAATATTCCGGTGTTTGCGATAATATGCAGGCTTACGGAGCAGAAGGGGCTTGATCTGGTCATAAATAAGCTCGCGGAAATGGAGAAGAGGGCCATGCAGCTCATAGTTCTTGGCTCTGGTGATAAGAAATATGAGAACGCATTTGCGTACTACACGTGGAAGAATCCGGAGAAGTTCCAAGCCAGGTTGTATTTTGACGAGGGGATTTCGCATAGGATATATGCCGGCGCGGATGCTGTTCTCATGCCTTCCAGGTTCGAGCCTTGCGGCCTTTCGCAGATGATAGCGATGCAATACGGGACGCTTCCGATCGTCAGGGAGACTGGCGGTTTGAAGGATACGGTCCAGCCGTATAACAAGTATGACAAGAGCGGCACCGGATTCTCATTTGCGAACTACAGCGCGGATGAGCTTATGGGAGCGATTGACAATGCACTTACGGTATTTTACAACGAGAAGGCTGACTGGAGGAAGATGCAGAGGGAATGCATGACTCGTGATTTCTCATGGAGAGGTCCTGCCGAGCAATATCGCGAACTTTATAGAGGCTTGTTGAAGTGAAGGCTTATTTCGATTCCTGGGACGAGAAGCATAAGAAGCCGTTCGGGGCTGTGAAGGTCTCGTCTCAGGTCTCCTTGTTTATAGAAACACAAGGGGTTGAGTCCTGTCAGGTGAGGATTTGGGATGACGTCGACGGCGAGTCGATTCTTCCGATGAGTAGGACGGATCATGGATTCTATTTGAATTTCAGGACATATGAAACCGGCAGGTTGCTTTGGTATCATTTTGTTCTGACCGGGGAGGATGGGAGCGTTTGCTACTATGGCAATAACCATGAGAAGCTTGGCGGTCCTGGAATTCTGACGAGCGATATCCCGAAGGATTACCAGATAACAGTCTATAAGGAGCAGAAGGTTCCGCAGTGGTTCAGCCAGGGCATTCTTTATCAGATTTTTCCCGATAGGTTCGCCAAGGATGTCGCATCCGCTGACAGGGCGAAGAAGCTTGAAATCGAGCTGACCGATTGGTCCGTGCCTCCGAAATACGAGAAGAACAGCGCCGGTGATGTGGTGCGTTGGGATTTTTATGGCGGAAGCCTCAACGGCATACGGGAGAATCTTCTGTATCTGAAAAGCCTTGGAATCACGATTTTGTATTTGAATCCGATATTCAAGGCGGTTTCCAATCATAGGTATGACACATCCGATTTCATGAGGATAGATCCGCTTTTGGGTACTGAGGAGGATTTTGTTCTTCTTTGCAAGGAAGCGAAAGAGAATGGAATAAGGATCATACTTGATGGCGTTTTCAGCCATGTTGGGGTAAACAGCATATATTTCAAGGAAGGATCTCCTTATCGCGATTGGTTCAAGTTCGATGATTCCGATATAGGCTATAAGGCTTGGTGGGGGGTTAAGGACCTTCCTGAAGTCGACGAGCTTAATTCGTCGTATGTCAAATACATATGCGGGGCGGGCGGGGTTATCGAGCATTGGCTGAAAGCCGGCGCTTCGGGTTTCAGGCTTGATGTCGCGGATGAGCTTCCGGACGAGTTCATAAGGCTTGTGCGCAAAGCTGTGAAAAGGTGCGGAGAGGACAAGGTTCTTATAGGCGAGGTCTGGGAGGACGCTTCAAACAAGGAGAGCTATGGAGAGAAGCGCCGCTATCTGATGGGCGACGAGCTTGATAGCGTGATGAATTATCCGCTCAGGAATATGGCGTTGGATTTCGTCATGGGCAGGATAAGCGGAAATGATTTCCAAAGGCGCTTCATGTCGCTTAATGAGAATTATCCTAGGGAAATATTCTATTCCTTGTTCAATCTTCTTGGAACGCACGACACCAGAAGGCTTATCAATGAGGTGAATGGTTCGCGCGAGAAGGTGAAGATGCTGTTTGCTCTTACCTATACCCTTCCTGGGGTTCCGGCTGTATATTATGGCGATGAGCTTGCGATGCGTGGAAATGCCGATCCGGAGAACCGCGCTTGCATGAACTGGGGGCCGACTGCTGATTATGATATGCATTACTCACTGAGAATGCTTAAAGTGATATACAATGATCACATGGTTCTTAGGGACAACAGCGAATACAAAGCGGTTTTCAATGATGATCCGGACATATTCGCGTATGAGAGAAGAAGCAATGACGAGAGGATATTGGTAATCGCCAACCGCAATGAATTCCATACCAAGGAATTGAAGTTCAAGACGAGTTGCAGGTATGCGCTGGATCTTGTCAAGTCGCGTGTTTTTGCGGGTAATGGGGAAAGCGTAACGATTTCCATACCGCCCATGTACACTGCTCTCGTGCTTCTTAAGAGGCTTCCGCCGCAAATAGAGCTTCCGTTCGGATCCAAGAGAAAAGCGGGAGTGATAGCTCCGATTTTTTCAATACCCGGAGGCAAACTCGGCAAGCCCGCAAAGGATTTTGTGGACTGGATGAGCGCGTGCGGCATCACCCTTTGGCAGGTTTTGCCGATACATCCTGTTGGGATGGGTGATTCGCCGTATCTTTCGCCGGATGTGTTCAAGTTCAATGAGAGCTTCATAAACCGCAGCGAGGCGCGTCGTGGCAGGGCCGCATCATCTGATGATCTGTTTCTTGCGCAGTGGAAGGAGCTTCGTGAATACGCTCATTCCAAGGGCATTTCCATAATCGGGGATATTCCCATATATGTTGATCCGAAAGGCGCGGATGTGAAGCGCAATCCGGAATGCTTCCAACTTGATGCCAAAGGCAATATGAGGGTTCATGCCGGGGTTCCGCCAGATTATTTCCAGCAGGACGGCCAGGATTGGGGGAATCCGCTTTATGACTGGGCGAGGATGTGCGAGGACGGATATGATTGGTGGATGCGAAGGATAGAGATGTGCAGCAAGCTCTTTGATTATATAAGGCTTGATCACTTCAGAAGTTTCTCCGAATACTATGCGATACCTGAGGGCAAAAAGCCCAAGGATGGAAAATGGCTCACCGGACCGGGGCTTGATTTCTTCAGGAAAGTCAGAAACAGGTTTCCGGATATGAAGTTCATAGCTGAGGATCTTGGCTGTCTGGATGATGCGGTGTTCAATCTTCTTAAGCTTACAGGAATACCGGGCATGAACGTTTGGCAGTTCTCGAGTTCAGACATGGAGAACATGAAAGGCGAGGACTGTTCCAATAGGATATTTTATTCCGGAACCCATGACAACAGCACTCTTTTGTCGTGGTGCGAAGGCGACAAGGCGAAGTCAGAGGAAGTGATGAACAAGCTTTGCGAATCGGATTCCCCATGGGTGATATTCCAGCTTCAGGACTTGCTGTTTTTGGATGATTCGTGCAGGATAAACGTGCCGGGAACTATGGATGGGAACTGGAAATGGCAATGCGAGCCCGGAAGGCTTACGTCTGCTGCGGCATTGCGCATCAGGAAGATGCTTGAGAAATCTGGAAGAACTGCTGCCGCTGGAAGCGGGGCATGAATGTTGTGGAGGGCAATATGAGCGTGAATTACAAGAAATTGGCTCCGGAGATCAGGAACAAGAGGATTTCCGGAAACGGATTTGATTTCCTTTATGGGACTACGGATATCGATGAGAGCCTTATGGGCAATTTCAACAGGCAATCCAAGGAAAACGATCTTGTCGGAAAATACAAGACGATCACGTCAGGCGACATCTGGAACAAGTCCGAAAACAGGATGGTTCTTCATCATCTTCTCAGAGCGGACAAATGCAGCAGCGGAATCAAGGAGAAATTCGATTTTTATGCGTCGCAGAGGGACAAGTGCTTTGAGTTCGCCAAGAAGGTTCATGGTTCCGACGAGTTCTGTGATTTCGTTCAAATAGGAATCGGCGGTTCCATTCTTGGGGCGCAGCTTCTTTATGATGCCTTTTCTCCATGCGTGAAGAGGGCGAAGGACGAGTACAGAGCGTTTTTCGTTTCCAATATCGATAAGGAATACCTTATGGAGACGCTTGATTCGCTGAGATTCGACAAGACGCTTTTCATATTTGTCTCCAAGAGCGGAACCACATACGAGACCCAGTTGGCCAAGACATGGATAGAGGAATATGTTTCGGAGAAGAACATCAAGGGATTTGATCTCAAAAAGCATTCCGTGGCCGTGACTAGCGAAACGAGTCCGATGGCAAAGGGAGACGGATATTTCGAGAAGTTCTTCATAGATGATTATGTTGGCGGAAGATATTCCATCAGTTCGCCATGCGCGATGCTCATAACAAGCATCGTCTATGGTCAGGAGGCTTGCGAGGAGTTCCTGTCCGGCATGAGGGATATGGATGCCCTTTCGCTTAAGGAGAAGGCTGATGAGAATCCGGCAATGCTCGCAGCGCTTTATTCAGTATACGAGAACCTCAAACAGAGCAAGAACATTTCAGTGTGTCTTCCTTATGCCGAGGGCGCCAAGCTTCTGCCGCTGTATCTGCAGCAGCTCGTGATGGAATCCAATGGCAAGAACCATGATCATGACGGAAAATACACAAAAGCGCATACCGGACAGTTCTTCTTCGGCGACAGAGGCACTTGCGCCCAGCATTCCTTCTGCCAGCTGCTTCATCAGGGGAACTATCCGTTCTCTCTGGAGTTCATCTGCTTCAGGGACAAGCATGAGCTTTTCATGAGCGCCGTATCGCAGTGTCTTGCGCTGTATTGCGGTGATAAGGACAAGGGCTTCGATGGAGATCGCTCCAGCACGATGCTTCTTTTCGAGAAATATTCCCCGAAGTCATTGGGGCAGATAATATCCTTCTATGAGAACAAGACGATGTTCCAGGGATTCATGTACGGGATCAACAGTTTTGATCAGCCTGGCGTGGAACTCGGGAAAAAGCTTCTCAAAGCCATATCTGCCGGAAGCGATGCGGACCTTAAGGAAGTTGCTGATAGCTTTTGATCGGAGATTCCCATAATATGTTTTTTGATGATGTTTTTCGCATCGGAGGCAGGCTGGAAGCAGCCTGCTTTTTGATTTTCATGGCAGCATGGCTTCTGCTGCTGCCGTCATGCGGCCCTGACAAATTCGCATCACGCTCGCAGACGATGAGCACGCTTGAGCGCATTAAGGATGATAATGGCGTTTACGATGCCTATTACATCGACGTGAAATACGATTATGATCTGGATAAGGTGATAAGCGAATGCCAGCGGAATGATATGTCGTGTTTGGAGGCCGCATATAAGGATTCTACATTGGATAGCGGTTTTCTTGCAGTGCTTTTGGCATTGTATGGGCAGCAGAACAGCAATGGCATGTCATTCGCTTGCAGCGCTTTCTCAAAGAGGATGGCCGCTGGTGATTGGATCATGGGCAGGAATTATGATTGGGGGGCAAGCGATTCCTCGATGCTTCTTGTGCATTGCAAGCCTAAAGGCGGGTACGAATCCATCGGAATCGCTTGTTTGAGCCATATATTCGACAATGAGCCTTTAAGCGGTTCCGTTCAAACCAAGGCGGCGCTTATGGCTCCGTATTGCTGCATTGATGGCATAAACGAGAAAGGCGTCAGCATCTGCACTTTGATGGTTAATGCTGAGAATCTCAAGCAGAATACGGGAAAGCCTGTGCTTTATCTGCCGTTTTTGATTCGCATGGTGCTTGATAGGGCTGCTACGACGCAGCAGGCTGTTGAACTGATAAGCCAGTATGATGTATTCGGCGCCTTGCAGGATCTTACAACGGGAACTATTATCGATTACCATTTCTACATATCTGACGCCAGCGGCGATGCCAGGGTTGTGGAATTTGATCCGGATGATCCGGCAAGAGCGACAACGGCTACAGGATCGGATCGTGTGACTAATTTTTATGTTATGGACAACAATGATCCGGCTGGAAGCGATTATGGTTATGGTCAGGACAGGTATCAGGCGCTGAAGAATGCATTTGACAATGCGCCGGAGGCCACTGAGGATGTGGGCTGGACGGCTTTGCATAATGCTTGGCAGGATTCGACGATCTGGTCGTTCATGGCGAATAATTCCACCAGGGAATTTACGGTGGAATATCATAAGGATTCCCAGCATAGATTGGTTTTCAAGGATTTCAAGCTAGTGAAGCAAGATGAAGAAACGGAGGAATGATTATGAAGAGGAATATTAAAGGCAATGTGTCCTGGGTGGGGCATATCGATTGGGATCTCGAGACTTTTCACGGTGATGATTATTCGATAATGAACGGATCGAGTCAGAACGCATATCTGATAGAAGAGGAAAAGACGGTTCTTGTCGATACGGTATGGGCTCCTCATAGGTTTGAGTTTGTTGAGAACTTGAGAAAAGCCGTTGATTTGAAGAAGATAGATTTTATAATAGCCAATCATGGCGAAACGGATCACTCGGGCGCTTTGACAGCGCTTCTTGATGAGATTCCCGGCACTCCCGTTTATTGCACGGCTGCTGCAGTCAAGAGTTTGGAAGGGCAGTACGGGAAGCGCGGTTGGAATTTCAAGGTCGTCAAGACGGGTGATGAGCTTGATATAGGCAATGGAAAGAAACTCGTGTTCGTCGAGATGAAGATGCTGCATTGGCCCGATTCTATGGCTGTTTTCATGACCGGAGATGATATTTTGTTTTCCAATGATGCGTTCGGCCAGCATTTTGCCGTAGAGGAGCTTTTCAACGACAAGGCGAACCAATGCCTGCTTATGAAGGAGGCTTTGAAGTATTATGTCAATATCCTGAATCCGTTTTCCCCTTTGGTGGCGAAGAAGATTGAGGAAATATCGGGCATGAATTTGAATATAAGCATGATTTGTCCGAGTCATGGGGTGATATGGCGTGATAATCCCCTTCAGATAGTGGAAAAATACGCCCAGTGGTCGAAATCGTATCAGGAGAACCAGATCACGGTGATTTACGATACGATGTGGGAGGGTACGGCCAGATTGGCTCGTGAAATAGCATTTGAGCTTTCCGCCGCTAAGCCGGACACTGTTGTCAAGGTGTTCAGCGTGTCAAAATCGGATAAGAATGAGGTCATGACGGAAGTGTTCAAGAGCAAGGCCATAGTGGTCGGTTCTCCAACGGTGAGCAATGACATACTTTCCAGCATGACTGGTTGGCTGGCATTTCTCAAGCAGCTCAAATTTAAAAATAAGAAGGCGGCTGTTTTCGGATGCTATGGCTGGAGCGGCGAGGGCAACAGGATTCTGAGGGAAAAGCTCAAAGACGCTGGATTCGAAGTTGTTGATGAGGAAATCAAATCGCTTTGGAATCCTGAAACGGAGGATTTTGCGAAAATCAAGGATATGATCGCCAGATTGTAGGCGTTCGGTCTTGATTTCTTGAAAATATCGCAACATATTCTTAAATTTCAAGGCTATGTCCGAAAGTTTGACTGATAGGACAGAGCCGCAGAGCCGGAGAGGTGCTGGAGAGGCGCTTTGGGGCGAAAAGCCTAATGCAGGATAAGGCTTCGTGCCTATCCAAATGGCTTTGCGACCCAAAGTGCGCATATGCGGCGCAT
>CADBSO010000007.1 GCA_902797395.1 uncultured Spirochaetales bacterium | reverse complement strand
TCGCAGCCTCTCGCGGTTGGAATCCTCGTGCGGCTTGCCGAGCGCATCGAGAATCGGCTTGTCATACTCGTCTATGAGGACGACGACTTTCTTGGACGTCTTAGCATGCAATCCCCTTATCAGATGGTCCAGACGCTGGGAGGCTCCCTTCGAATTCGCTGCGATTCCGAATCTTTCCTCGTATTCCCCCAGGATCGCATCGGTCGTCATCTCGAAGTTCCCGCCGATGCCGTAGCTGCCCCTGGAGAAGTCTATCCTTATGACGGAATACTTCTCCCATTGTTTCTCGAGGCTTTCAATCGCAAGCCCCTCAAACAAATCCTTCCTTCCTGAAAAATACGCCTCCAAAGTCGAAACAAGAAGGCTCTTGCCGAAACGCCTCGGCCTGGAGAGAAATACCATCCTGTAGTCATTCGCAAGGCCATATATGAGATCGCTCTTGTCAGCATAGGCATAACCGTTTCTTCGAATTATGCTGAAAGTCTGGGTTCCTATTGGTAGTCGTCTTTTCATGCGGTTAATTGTAATTCATGCGAGGATATCTTGCAAACGGACCAATGCAGCTTTCCAGCCCCTAAGCCCTACTCCATTAGTCAGCTTTAGGACATAGCTGAAATCATCTCCGTTGATAAATCGCACATCTGCAAATATAATAGATTGGAAACAAATGAAAAACATATTTGTCATACTGATTGCAGTCGCTATCGCCATCTTCGCATCCTGTCGAAGCTCATATGCGGAAATCCGGCTGAATCGCATCATCAGCCCCGCGGAAAAAACCGCATCCGATCCGGATTATTGCCTCATCTCACGAAAAACGTATGACTCCTACATGGCTTTCACAAGAAAATTCACGCCAATCGCATTAAAAGCCGGCAACGAAGGCGGCGAAGCCGGTTCGGAAGCCAATTCAGGGGTATCCCTACCGGATGCTTACGTGTGCCTTGCCATGACAGGAATGATATCAAGCAAGAAGGCGCTTGATGATGTGCTTGGCTTTTTAGAATTGTCCGACGCTCATGAGCTTAAAACCGCAGTCGAAGAAATAACCTGCGCCTTGGGAACTCCGAATAAGGACGGATGCGGCAACCTGGCAGGAGGATGTAGCCTCAACTCCATATGGCTTAACCCTGAAAAAACCGAACTGCTGCAACAAGAGGACGAACAGCTGGCTGAAGACTTGCGAAGCGCATTCAGCGCCTCCGTATTTCTCGAAGCTCTGACAAGCGATAAGGCAACCCAATACATCAGAAGCAATGCTCCGGAAGGCATGCCTGCACCGGAAATAAAACTCGATGACAATGACTCTGCGGCGATAGCTGTGATGTCATCATTCTGGTGCATGGACTACTTCGACGAATACATGAGGGAACATTTCAAAAAACAATGCGACAGCGGAATCCACAAAATGGATTTCTTCGGCAATGGCAAAGTCTCAAAGACAGACTATATCGAAAAAACCCAATTCGGAACAATCCGCAAAGGAAACGGCTACATCGGATCAAGCCTTGATATAAACAACCTGGATATGGCATTTTTCCTACCAAACGACAAGAACGCATTGCCAAGTTCCATTCTCAACGATGCGCTTAACGAAAATCACAGCGAAGAGAGGCGTGATGATTCGTTCGAAATTTTCGAAGTCACCATATCCGCGCCATATTTCTCGTTGAACAATGAAATGAGGCTATCAGACGTTGATTTGAGCAAAATGCTCCCGATCATATGCAAAGGCGGCATGGGAGAACGCCTGGCGAAAGCAAAATCCGCACCGGGACTGCACTTGAAAGACATGCTCCAATTCTCCTCCATGAAATTTGATTATAACGGGTTCTGCTCCCGCTCGGCCGCAATGGCATTGGGCGAAAAACTATCAGGACACGGCCATTACAAAAAATTCAATCTGATTCTCGATCACCCCTACCTGTTCGAGGTCAGAAAAACGATCCGCGTCAAAGATTCGGCAAACGGCAGCGTATCAAATTACATCAGGCTGCCGATAGTCATCGGCGAAATCGTCAGCCCCGGAATATGAGGAAGGCCTTTTCAAAAAACCATTCCCTCATGCTGCTTGCGCTTTTGAAATGAGTTTTGGAAAACCTCGAGGATATTCAAATGCCTCAGTGATCCTCAATCCCGCTGGAACGGATCATATCCGCAATCGATGCCGCATATCACAGGCTCGCCTTTTTCATTCGTCCCGACTTCGCTGATGCGAATCGTGCGACGTTTTCCCAATTCGATGGAATCTTTGCGAGCCACTGCTATCTTGAGATAGTTATCGGATGTCGCAAGATAGCATTCCTGCGATTCGGCTTCGATTATCGCCGAAACATCCTTTCCGCAAAAACCGCGGGCGTAATCCAAGTGCATTCGCAAGGACAACTCTCGCAAACGGCGCGCCCTCTCATCCCTAACACGCTCCTCTGCGGTTTTCATGGAATATGCGGCTGTCCCTTCCCTTTTGGAAAACGGAAAAACATGAAGATACGACAACCTCATACCCTCAAGGAAATCATATGTGATTTGCGCTTCCTCGTCGCCTTCGCCCGGAAGACCGGTCATTATATCGGCCGAGACAAACGGGTTGCCTTTGATTTCCCTCAGCTTCAATATTATGCGCTCCAATGCCTTCCTGTCATATTTGCGGCCTGTCAGCGCAAGCACCTTTTCCGATGCGGATTGTATGGGCAAATGAAAATAATCGCATATGCAGGATGAGGAAAGGACTTCCAGAAGCCGATCATCAACAAGATCCGGCTCCAGCGATGTCAAGCGAATGCGCACATCACCATCGGCTATCTTGGCCAGTTTCATAATCAGTCCGGAAAGACCATCGCCGCCGTGATCATAAAGCGCCAAGTTCACCCCGGTAAGGCAAATCTCCTTGTACCCCTCATCCTGCAACGCAAGGAATCGCCTGACCGCCTCATCCGAATCCAAACTCGCCGGAGCGCCGCGCGATATGGAAACGGCGCAAAACGAGCAATGCCTGTCACATCCGTCCTGAACCTTCAAGTACGCCCTATGATGATCATGGAATCTTCTGGGTGCGAAGTCAAACCTATGCCTCCCCGAAGAATCATCCGAATCCGCTGCGACAGCGTTTTCAAAAAACTCCAACGCCAAGTCCCGCATATCGGCCTGCGGGTCACGCAGCATGCGATCAGCAGCATAGGCAGCGAAATCCATTATCATGTGCTTCCGCTCCAGCTCAACCGCGATGATTCCCGGCGAAATCTTGCCGATATCGCAAACCTTCTCGCCTTTGATTGCACACCCCGTTACTATACATGCTCCGGATTTGGAGAAATCGCGCGCTATCCTACGCATCTTCTGCTCGGCTTTTCCGGTTACAGTGCATGAATTCACTATATGCAAATCGGCTTCGCCATCCGTTATGAAAAATCCGGATTCCTCGAATTTCTCAGCTATAGCCTCGCTCTCAAGCTGATTGAGCCTGCAACCCAAAGTATATATTCTGACAGTCGGTTTTCTCATAGAAAGCAAATTATAGCGATATTGCAAAAAAAATCATTTCCGCAGGCTTTTCAGAAAACCCAGACATAACGCATTTTGAAAATATTTTGCTTAATTTGCCGAGATTCTGTATAATCATATAAGTTTTCGCCGAAATAGCTCAGCGGTAGAGCAGCTCACTCGTAATGAGCAGGTCTTGAGTTCGATTCTCAATTTCGGCTATTTCTTTTCCCGTCCATCAGTTTTCACCAAAAATCAAATCTTCATGCGGATTGTTTTTCAAAGTTTTTTCAAAGCTCCTTCAAACATGCGGCACAAGTTGAAGAAAAGCCGTTTTTCCGATAGCATTACCCATAGGCTTCCCGATCATGAGGAACCCACAAGACAATATGATTGGAAAAATAATTAAAGCGATCGCAGGCATCACGGGAATCGCCGGATTAGCCGCAATCACATCAAAGACAATAAAAAAGACAAAAGCGAAAAGAAAGGAAAACGCGAAGACAGAATGCGGCGTCAAAGCAATATGCGACAACAGCAGCGTCAGATGTTTCGTGAATGACTTCACTGAAGCCATGACTAAGGATTTTGAAAACCTGGACGCCAGTATGAAAGAACGCGAACTTCTGAGAACGCTATATGAAAATGAAATAGATTCCATAGGCATCCTTAATGAAATAGAGATCAGACCGGCACCTGCGAGCGTCTCGGGAAAGCAAACTGGAACCGCTTGGCCGAAAGCGCTTTCCATCATCTCCTCTGCTGCTTCGCTATCGGTTTGCATTTTCTCAGCGTTTTGCATCGCGCTTTCAAAACCTATCGGCGGAAGGGAATCCGGAATCATAATCATCGCTTCGCTAGCGGGATTCATCGCATCCGCGGCATCATTTCTATCATTGCGGGCAAAAGACAAAGAGGAAAAAAGCAAACAGGTCAGCATTCCCTTTGATATTGTTCTGTCCAGAGATGAATGCGAAAGAAGATTCGGAAAAGACTTCAAAGGCATACTAGACAGAATTCATTCCGAAAGGGAAAAGCTGGCCAACAGCATGGAAGGCGTCTCGCTTGATGCGGAAGAGGAATTGCGCTCATCCGTATCCGAAACATATTGCGAACTATATGAGGCTGCAGCACGCGACAATATTCGCAATGTGCGCAAAAACGCGCTCCCGTCAATGAGAATCATGATGCGAAACGGTCTCGGAATGGAAATAATAGATGAATTCACAGATGAGAATCGCAATTTGTTTGAAATACGCGACGCGGAATGCGCGGAGTCGTATGTGCTTCAACCCGCCATAATCAGCACAGCGTCAAACGCGACAATCAGACGCGGCACATACATGAGAAAAATCACACCAACCGATTCTTGAGGAATCAGGAGCACGCATGAACTACATAGGATTTGATCTTGGCGACGGGGAAAGCGCTATCGCCATCCTTGAGAAGAACTCAAAAAGCGCGAAAAGCATAACAATTGACGGCAAGGATTCGTTTCCTACTGCTGTAGGCACGCTAAAGGAAACACATGCGCATATAATAGGAAACAACGCCATAGCAAATGAAAGCATATGCGATAATTTCCGCGTTTGCTTCAAACAGCTATTCGCCAATGCGGACGGTGATGCCTATGATTGCTACCAGAGATTCGTTTCGGTAGTTCTCAGTGCCTTAAGGGACAAGATCTCGGATGACATATCCGATCCGGAAAAATACAGATTCGTCATCGGCCATCCGGCAGGTTGGAATGATAATCTGATACGCAAATATGAAAACCTGATCTCATCCTGCCATATCGATAGGCCGCTGCTGGTTTCCGAATCACGCGCCGCCCTTATATGTTACGCATCGTCATTTATCCTCGGAAATTCAATGTCAGGAAATCCCGATTTGTCAATACTCGTATGCGATTTCGGATCTTCAACCATCGATTTCGCATATTTGCCCAACGGCAGAACGGACGAAATACGATCGCTCGGACACAAAAGACTCGGCGGCGGCATGATAGACAGGCAGATAGTAGTCCATTCCATAAGAAAATTCGCCGACAGGAAAGACAGGGACAGAATCCTGACGCTTCTGGAAACGGACAAGTCTCTGCTTTCCCTTCTCTCCATAAAAGCCAGGGAGCTTAAGGAGAAATTCTTCATAGCCAACGAAAAGGGAATCGAATTCTCAAAAGACATAACAGTGCAGCGACATGGAATAGAATTCATAAACATCACTGTGAACGATGAGATAATAGACCTATCGCTGAACACCCCTATTCACGAATGCAACGACGAATCGCTGGAATATGCGCTCGAATCCATTCTGAACGAAGTCGCAGCAAACCTGGATTCATGCCCTATCGACAAGGTTGTCCTGACAGGCGGAGCATCCAGAATGCAGTTTTTCCGGAATATGTGCGATGAGCATTTCAACACAAGGCATCTCCTCAGCTCATCCCCTGAAACCGATATAGCAAAAGGTCTCGCCTTGGACGGACAATACAAATTCAAGATGGACTGCTTGAAAGAGGATATGGACGATTTCATGGAAGGAACCGTTCTGGATTCCATGATTTCAAATAACCTGAAATCCTTTTGCGAGGATCTGTCCTCAGCGATCATAGACGATATGACCGGAACACGCGATGAACAAAGCGGCGTATTGCGCCACGCCTTGAGCAAATGGGTTGAAAACGGAAATACAATCAGAGATCTCGCCGGAATGTTCGATGCGGCCGCTGCCGATTATCTAAACACCGGGCATTTCAACGAATTGATGGAAAACAGCCTTTCCCGATGGATAAGAGACTGTTTGCTGCCAAAAGTCCAATCGGAACTGAACACGCTCTGCCGCAAAAACGGAATAGCGCCGAACAAAGCCGCCATAAAGGAAATGACGCTGACAGAGAAGATTTCCATGAAAGGAATCAAGCTGGTCTATGTCCAAGGCGAATTCGGACCCATAACATTCATTTTAAGCCTGCTAGGGCTAACATATGACATGCCAATACCCAATATAAAGCCATTCCTCAATATGCGCGAAATAAAATCAAAAAGCGTTCTTGCCGAAAAAAACATACGCAAGATGAAGAACCGGTTATCGGAGTACCTCATAGCCGAAAGGCATTTCTCAAACGACGCGAAAAAGATGCTGATGCGATCGCTAAAGGATTGCATACGCGAGCTGGAAACCGAAATCAGAATCTGATGCCGCGCTTTCCGGATCAGGAAATTCTCCGAAAAAAGCAAACAGCATGAAGGAAGGGATTTTGAAAAAAGCCTCCTCTAAAAAAGCAGGCATGTGATAGCACCGCAGGACAAGACGAAAACCACGGGATTGACCTTCTTGAACATTCCTGACAGCACATAGCAAAGCGCGAAAAGAATAACCTCACGAATCTCAATCACACTCCCTCCCCCAGCATTTGAAAATCCGATGAGCGATGTGGCACCGGCATGATAAAACGACATCGAGAAAATATTGTAGAATGCGATCAGCATGAGGACAACAACCGCAACTTTAAGACCTCGCAAAGCGCTCTTCACGACACCATTTTCCATGAACCTCATGTATTTGCTCAAAACATAAAGGACAATGAATGAAGGGAGAACAAGCGAAAAAGTGGCAATCAGCGATCCCGGAATTCCCAAAACCCTATAGCCGCAATATGTCGACATGTTGATTCCTATCGGACCGGGTGTGCCCTCGCTTATCGCAAGCATATCCGCTATTTGCGAATAAGAGAACCACGACGGATATTTCGCCGACAACTCAAGCAAAAAAGGTATCGTGGCAAGTCCGCCGCCAAATGCGAGCAGACCGATTCGAAAATACTCAAGGAACAAAACCAACGGCAAGCTCACGATCCGCTCTCCTGGTCCTGATGCCGCGCCTCAGCCGCCTTGCCCGTATTCCACATCAGGATTCCAAGCAATATTCCAAGCAAGATCAGCACGGATGAGGCATTGGAAAATATGAAGCCCAAAAAGGGATAGCGCCCGACCATGTCCGCATAAAATGCGGCGTTTCCAAAAAATATCGGAAAAAATCCTATGATGAAAAACAAAACGAACAGCAGAACCGATTTAAGTCCGGTGACATAACTTCTCATAAGCTTGAGGATGGTCCTTATGCCGATTGCGCAAACGGCAATCCTCATGCCTATCATGAATTTTGACATATAATGCTCTATGCCGCTAATGGACGACATCAGCATGGCAATCCCCGTGATTATCACTATTGACGGAAGAACCACAGCTATCGTAGCAACAGCTGAGCCGATGAACCCTGCCTTTTTAGCGCCAAGGAGCGTTGCGGTATTCACCATGATTACTCCGGGAGTGCACTGCGCTATCGCGACATAGTCCATAAGCTCATCATATGAAAGCCATTTCCTCTTATCCGATATTTCACGCTGCAGATTTATAAGCATGCCCATTCCGCCGCCGAAAGTAATCGCGCCTATGGTCAGAAACGCAACAAACAGCTCAAGTGTCGTTTTCCACTTTGAAGCGATGCGATCGGAATCGGAAGGCTCTTTCCGAAACTCCCCATCATCAGAATTGCTGGCACTCATTTGGCATACCTGAGAAGCATATCGTATTCATCCTCGTCCGGGTTCATTTCAGCCGCAATAGTCAGGATGTCTTTCGTGAACAGTCCGTTTTTCATAGCGGTTTCAATGACCTTTTTCTTGCCTTCCGGAATCGAATGCTCATCTATGAACGCGCACATCTGAAGAACATCCTTTTCGGTTATCGCCTCGCCGGAATCGAGAATGGAATCATACATCTCCCAAGCCTTGCCGTAATCACCAAGCGCGATATGACAGCTGCAGGCGAGTTTTCTGAAACGCGAATGGGCCTTGTATGCGTCAATGCACGGAATGCAGATATCCAGCGCTTTTCCGTATTCCTTGTCCTCATAATACCGAACCGCCAGATTGTATGCGACCTGCGGATCGGCAGTCAGCGAATACTGTTCCGCAAAAGACAACAAAGTATTGAGCTCGCCATCCCTGTCATCGTTATTTCTATACAAATTGGAAAGCTCAACGGTTACCGAGGCGTCCTTCCTCATCTTTTCAAAAGCGGACACGGAAGAACATGATGCGAAGAATGCGCAAAGCAACAGCAGCAAAACGAAGGCGCGCCCAGCCATCTTAAACATCCGGCCGGACAATCCAATGCCGGAATCAGCGCTTTTCAAGGACCACCCTCTCTATTTCCCTGACCTGATCGCGATACAGATTCGCCATCTCGCTTCCATAATCGGCTATCAGCTGCATTATATTTCTAGACTTTGATGCGATATCCATTCCATTTATCCTGTCACCGGCATCGCCAAGCCCTGGAAGTATGTAGGCTTTGGAATTAAGCACCGGGTCGAGCCACAAGGTATATATGTCTATTGGGAACGGGCATTTGAAACGGGCTATATTCAAACAGCCCTTCAATGCCGATATTATGTTTATGAACCTTACGCTTCGTATCCTGATATTGTTATGCTCAAGGAATTTCAAAATCGTAATAAGCGAGCCTCCAGTCGCATTCATCGGATCAGCGAAAATGAGATCCTTGCCCTCAAGCTCCTCCTTGTTGAAGAACGAGCGATCAAGATCCATTATGTATTCCATGTCCTTCTCGCTTTTGTCATCGTTTCTTTTGATTCTGAAAAGCGCGAACGGGGTCACATAGCCGTAGCTGCTATACTCCTCGATTTCCTTGCTGATTATCATGGAAGGCAGCAAAGCGCCTCTGAGCATCACGCAAACCACACTATCGTGTATCTTATCATCTATGTCTATTATCCTATGGCAAGCATATTGCGCGCAAGGATTGTCAACGGGCGTCCTGCATATTATCGAGCGCTTCCTATCCAAATCGCTGCGGCAGAAGATGTATGTGAACATAAGTTCATAAGCCCGCTGTATGTAATAGGTGAACTCGCCCTTTTTCGTATCAATATGCCTTAGCTTCGATATTATCCTGGATGCTATCGGATGCTCGGATGCAGGCGTATCAAACGAATACACATGGATGTTTCCAACGGTTTTCACGAACGATTCAAGGCTTTCGCCAATAGTCTTGAAATTGTCAGCCAGCGCCTTTTCAGCGGAATTCCTATCAGCATCGGATGCGGCCTTTTCGATCCTATCCGAGGCTTCAAGGCTTTTGCGGTACATCGCATCAAGGCTTTCAAGGTAAGCGATATCGCCCTTTGTCAAAAACCCGTCTATCTCGCTTTTCCTCATTATCACGTTGTTCATATGCCCTCCTGCAATCAATTCTTCTTTCCGGAAATCCTAGCCCAAGTGTCCTTTAGCGTAGTCGTCCTGTTGAAAACCATCTTTCCATCCTTGCCGCGCGGAGTTTTCCTATCGCGTATGAAATACCCGTTCCTTACAAATTGGAAATTGCAATCAAGCGGAAATGAGACTGCGCATCTTTCAACAAAACCCTGCTTGACTATAAGGCTGTCAGGATTGATGTCGTCAAGATAATTGCCCGTTGCCGAACCCGGATCCTCATCCTTGAAAAGCTTATCGTAAAGCCTGAATTCCGCAGGAGACGCATTGTCCGCGCAAAGGAAATGTATGGTTCCCTTCACTTTCCTGCCATCACGGGCCTCGCCGCCCTTGGTAGCGGGATCGTATTCGGCATGTATCTTCACAATGTTCCCCTCACTATCTTTCTCGATTCCAGTTGCCTTTATGAAATACGCGCCCTTCAATCTGACTTCCTGTCCTATGGCAAGCCTGAAATACCCCTTAGGCGGATTCTCGCTGAAATCCTCGCGCTCTATGTAAATTCGCTTGGAGAAAACAACCGATCGCTTGCCGGCTTTGGGATCCTCCGGGTTGTTCTCGACCATTATGATTTCCTTTTTGTTGTCAGGGTAATTGTCTATCTCCACAGGAATCGGATCCGTCACGGCAAAAAGCCTTTGGGATGTCAGATTCAATTCATCACGCAGGGCAAACTCAAGAAGAGAATAATCAATGACGCTCTCAACCTTGGTTATTCCCACCCTCTGCACGAATGCCCGCAAAGAAGATGGGGTATAGCCCCTCCTCCTAAGCCCGGCGACAGTCGGCAATCTGGGATCATCCCAGCCATCCACATATCCGTTCTCCACAAGGTGCAGAAGCTTTCTTTTGCTCATGACGAGATAATTGACATTCAAGCGCGCGAACTCGATCTGACGCGGCTTGTGCCTGACGGTATCGTTGTCACAGACCCAATCATACATCGGACGATGATCCTCGAATTCCAAGGTGCAAAGGCTATGCGTTATTCCCTCAATGCCGTCCTCTATGGAATGCGCGAAATCATACATCGGATATATGCACCACTTGTCCGCGGTTCTGGGATGGCTTTTGAACCTTATCCTGTAAAGTATCGGATCGCGAAGGTTGATATTGGACGAGCTCATGTCGATCTTCGCTCTCAGAATACGGCTGCCTTCAGGATATTTTCCTGCTTTCATGTCTTCGAATTCCTGAAGGTTCTGCTCGACGCTTTTGCTTCTAGCCTCGCTTTCCTGTCCGCCCTCGGTGAGCGTCCCTCTCATGTTCTTTATGTCATCTGCCGTAGCCGAATCCACATAGGCCTTGCCCTCTCTGATCATCTTGACTGCCGACCTGTACATCTCATCATAGTAATCGGATGCGAAAAGAGGCTTTTTGACTTCAAACCCCAACCAGCGGACATCCTCCTGAATCGAGTTGATATACACATCGCTTTCCTTTTCCGGATTCGTATCATCGAACCTGAGGTTGCATGTTCCGCCATATTTGCTCGCCATGGAAAAATTCAACACTATGGACTTGACATGCCCAAGGTGCAGGAATCCATTCGGTTCCGGAGGAAACCTGGTCTTGATGTTCACGCCTCTTTCGTGATCTTCCTTGATGATCTTTTCAATGAAACTCAAATTGTCCTGTTCTCTTTCCTCTTTTTCCTGCATTAGAAACCCCTTCGCATACCAGCCGGACGCTTTGCCGAAAAGCAATTGCCCGCCGCTTATTCATTTTATGATACTATATTGCTGAATTTTTTTGAAATTTTCGGATATAACAGAGGTTTTTTCAAAACTCCTCCCTTTATGCTGCTTGCTCTTTTAAATCAGGGCATAAATCCGATGGATTCCTCGAGAAATGTTTTTTTCTTAGGCTACGTCCGAATACATTTATTCTGCCATATCCAATCGCTGGATATGCGCCGCATATGCGCGCTTTGGGTCGCAAAGCCATTTGGATAGGCACGAAGCCTTATCCTGCATTAGGCTTTTCGCCCCAAAGCGTGCCTCTCCAG
>CADBSO010000006.1 GCA_902797395.1 uncultured Spirochaetales bacterium | reverse complement strand
TCGGCAGATTCTCCGAAAGGTTTGTTATCAATTTTTCTGAAAGAATTATCATGAATTCGCCGGCTGCATCACGGAACGCACTCCCCCTCCCGGTCACTGTCGGCAGCGGGTTAATTGCTTTTCTTTCCCGCAAAGAATTCCTGAATTTGATTCCTTGAAGTCTTTGACAAGGACAACGAGAGAGCGACCGGGGGCTCCCATCAGGTAGACATACCGCTTGACCTTCCCCAAGAGTGCTTCCGTTATCTTCCGGAAATGCTGCTCGCCCCTGCCGAGCCCGCGCAAGTCCGGGCTGTGGTAGAGCCCTTCTATGACGAAGAATAGAACAACACGGCCAAAGGCTTGATTAAGAAGGCTCGGCTTTTTTTCATATATTTGTAATTGGATGCTAAGTACCCGGTTATTAACGTCCAACTATGACAGAGTCAAATTTTCGACAAATAGTTACCAAAGCTACTGAGTTCAGTAAAGATGATTATGTCATCTTCTGCGGCGACGATGAAGTGAACGAGATGGTGCGTAGGAGTTTTGCTAAATACCCGCACTTGTATGTTCTATGTTGTCTTATGGACAAGCAGATTGATGCCGATAGAGCCTGGAGAATACCTTTTACGGTGTGCGGCACCATCGGGACGTATGACATATATGACTTGAATCACATCCCTAAGGAGAAGTATCGGACACTCTTTAATGAAAAGAAACCACATCGCTTCAATGATTCGATGGCTCAAGTGTTCAAATCTGCACTCGAGCGGATTATTGACGAGTATAAAGGAGATGCCTCCTTCATTTGGAGAGGGAATCCAAGTAGCGCCACGGTTGTTGCTCGATTTCTCGAGTTTGAAGGTTGTGGCATCAAGATCGCTACGATGGCAACCAATCTGCTTCACAGAGCACTATCGGTGCAGTACTCTGACTACTACTCTGTTGACATCTCCCCTGACGTACACATTATGAGGGTGATGAATCGACTGGGAATTCTACCCGACAGCAAATCAGATGATCGCACGTTGGCCATTTATCGGGCACGTGAGATCAATCCACAATACCCTGGTGTTCTTGACGGACTGTTTTGGGAGGTTGGGCGAAATTACTGTCATCCGACATCCCCGTCATGCCAAGAATGTACCTTAAATAATGTCTGCAAGCAGTATGAAAAAAAATGACTACAATCTGAGCGAACGCCTTGACCATATCGCCTATATGTTCAATGTACGAACGGCTGGTAAGGCATACGAAAATTTCATTGTCAATGCTATCTATACCAAGATTGGTGAGCCAGAGCTAATGCCTGTTACGCAGCAATATGTAAGGAATCCGCGGGACCAAAGAGGCTTCTATCTCCTTGATTTATATTTCCCTCAGCTTAAGTTTGGTGTGGAGGTTGATGAAAGCCATCACCTTGGAGAAGTGCAAAAGGCAAGGGATATAGTACGTTCGGAAGATATTCGGGCTGCCATAGAATGTGACGAGTTCCGTATTTCTATATATGACAAAGAGGGGAATAAAAGGTCGTATAATGATATAGTTGCCGACATTGACATAGTTGTCGCAATAATCCGGGCAAAGATAGCCGAGAATGCACCTCTTAAGTGGCCCACGTACAAAGAGCGAAAAGAAGAGGTCTTAAAAAAAGGAGTGTTCAGTATTTCAGATGAGATCAGTTATCCTTCCATAACAGAAATATACAATATGTGTGGCGGCAAGAGATCCGGAAAGGCTAAAGGCTCCAATGCCAAATCTCTTCAGAGGTGCTATTACCGCCTCAATGATAGATACAAACTGTGGGTGCCTATTTTGACGGAAAAAGATGAGAGCGGTAAGATTCGCAACGGAAAGATGGGATATGAGAATACTCTTTCAGAGGATCTTAAGCAATTGATTGAGAAATCGGACCACCCTATAGACCCTTTACTTGATATTGATTACAAACGGATTGTTTTTATGCGGATGAAGGACTATTATGGCAAGCAATGTATCAAGTTTATAGGTGTGTTTGAGTTGACTCAAGAATCCGATAACAAGGAATATGTTCATGTTTATCGGCGTGTGGCCGATGAAGTTCGAATCTCTGACCTAATGCAAAAATAATCCTCATAACTGTCCCACACAATGGTACAACCGCCTTCTATCTTTGCTTCTGAGCTTATAGTATGGAAAGGACAATCACAGTTACCGGTCGCGGCGCTATTCACGTCGTATCCGATGTTACCCGTCTGGAAGTGTATATTTCTGGAAGGTCCGAGACTTATCAGGCAGCTTATGACCAGGCAAACTAGAATTTCTCCCAGATGGTCAAGATCCTGGAGTACAACAACAAGCCCGGAAAACTGGCTAAGACCATCCGGATGGACATCTCTGATTTTAGAAAAGCATAAAGGACAAGCTCGGCCACCACATGTACTATGAGAAAGATGGTTATAAACTGAACCAGCGCATAAAGATTGACCTCGGCATCGTCAAGTACCACTTCGAGGTCAGAGTCGGTAGGGATAATCTCGAATGGGTATAATCGCCCTAACCTTCAAGCAACATCTTTACCCATTCTTCCTCGGCACATAGAAACCCTTTGTCCTTAAAACGCAAATCTTCTTGTATTGCATTTAGCGCCTCATTATAAAGATCCATTTCGACTTTGAATTTGACGATAGCATTAAATCCATAGTATTTCCGGGTAAATATCAATTTATCTTTACCCATCAGGTCATCATTAGGGCGAAATCTTTTAACGAAAAGGAAATCGTATGAGTCCTTGAATTCCATAGGGAACAGCTTATATTTCAGCAAGTATTTAAGCATAGCGATTGCGATGTCGTTAAACCCTGCATCAAGAATCGCGAGTTTCTCTCTGAATGAAGAAATCCTATCGACATATCTGAGTGAATAGTTCTCTTCAAAGGAGGTGTATTTCAGTCTACCAACCAATGCGTATTTGTTGACATTTACATCATAACAGACCGGGTTGAATTTTATCAAATAACGATGCAAAGGATCGCAATACTCAAAAGCATCAGAAGAGTAAATTATCCGCCCGCAAATCGGACAGGTATAATTATAAAAGTGATCACTTTGAAGCATAGGCTTCAATTCCGGATTCTGATATATATTGATTGTTTCCCAAACAGTATGCTCACTACGATGTCCACACTCTGGACATAGAGTGCTCTCAAGATGCTTAGCTGATGTTATCCCTCCAAACATAATACTCTTATAACCCCAAGATTCTATATTTACAAAAATACACTAAATCCTGATTAATCGGAAGCGCGGTAGGATTCGAACCTACTCCTTCCCCGGTTGATAAACCGACTCCTCTTGTTCCGACGTTCCTTTGATATCCAGTGCCGTCCCGTCAAGTGGGACGAACAGGGTTTCTTTTGGGTGGCGACCCAAACTGTATGGTCCGACCTTCCCCATCTCTGCAGGACTGC
>CADBSO010000005.1 GCA_902797395.1 uncultured Spirochaetales bacterium | reverse complement strand
ATGGCTTTGCGACCCAAAGCGCGCATATGCGGCGCATATCCGGCGATTGGATATGGCAGAATAAATGTATTCGGACATAGCCAAAAGCAAATGATTTTTCTCCCCAAATATGCTAGAATTGGTGCGAAAAGCAAAGCAATGGGGAGAAAATGAGAAAATTCGACTATTCGATCTTCAAGGAAAGCTCATGGGACAACAAATTGGTTAATCTGCTGTCGCGAATACATGAGCAGAAAGGCAGATTACAATCGTTTTTCACGCAAGATTCGGAAAAGCTGGAAAAACTTGTCGAAATCGCCAAAATACAAAGCACCGAATCCTCCAACGAAATAGAAGGCATAAGAACAACCGACACGAGAATAAGACAGCTGGTGAACGAAAAGACAACCCCTAGAAACAGGGATGAAGAGGAAATTGCAGGCTACCGGGATGCACTGAATGTAATCCACGAAAACTTCAATCTCATATCAATCACGCCGAATTTCATTCTGCAACTGCACAAGATAATGATGTCTCACACTTCAGCCTCACATGGCGGAAAATTCAAAAACATCCAAAACTATATAAGCGCAGTTGACAGGAAAGGAAAAGCGCATACTCTGTTCACACCATTATCCCCATTCAAAACACCGATTGCCATGCAAGAGTTATGCGACGAATACAACAGAATATCAGGCGACGGTATGGTGGATCCGCTTGTGCTGATTCCGATCTTCATCCATGATTTCCTGTGCATGCACCCTTTCATTGACGGAAACGGAAGAATGAGCAGGCTTCTAACAACACTTCTTCTGTACCGTTCCGATTACCATGTCGGAAAATACATCTCACTTGAATCCAAAATAGCCAAAAACAAAGATTTATACTACAACGCTTTGCGCGAATCCCAAATCGGCTGGCACGACAACCGCGATGATGTCACGCCATTTGCGATTTTCCTGCTAGGCACCATTGCAAGCGCATACGACGACATCGAAGAAAGAGCCGAATTGATGTTCGAAAGAAATTCGGCAATCGAAATAGTAAGGAAAGCAACGAAAACCAAAATCGGCAAATTCACGAAAGCAGACATAATGGAACTGATTCCGTCAATTAGCTCAACGAGCATCGAAAGAAGTTTGAAAGCATTGTGCGATGCAGGCGAAATAAGAAAAGAAGGCTCCGGCAGAGCCACATGCTATATCCGAACAAAGCAATAAGGGATTCGGCAAGGTTTTCTCAAAATTCCTTTCAAAATGATGCGAAGCCTATTTTGAATCAAGGCACAAATCCAACAACCCCAGTCACAGCGCGCTCACTGGCACTATGGCAACATTGCGGCTAAGCATGGAAGCCTTGTTCTTCAAGCATATCACGGCACCCATTCCGATTTGAGCTCCGGTTTTCTCCAGAACATTGAAATTCCGAACCATATCCTGCGTCGGATTCGAAGACTTCTTGATTTCAATCGGATGCAGCTTGCCATCGTATTCCAATATCAAATCAATCTCCTTCCCGTCCTTGTCCCTGAAATAATACATCAAAGGCTCTTCTCCTGAATTCAAATATGACTTCCTTATCTCGGATACCACATGATTTTCCAAGATCTCGCCGTTGATCGAGCCGTTCATAAGAATATCAGGAGAAGAATATCGCGTCAGATATGCGACCAGTCCCGTATCAAAAAAATACAACTTCGGACGTTTCACGGTTCTTTTCAGCAGATTATTCGAAAAAGGATGCAAATAGAAAATCACCTGGGACTTTTCAAGCAACCCAAGCCATCTGCTTGCAGTGTCATCACTGACTCCAACATCAAGCGCGATCGAATGAACATTCAGTTCGCAACCGACTCTGCAAGCCGCCGCCCTTATGAAATCCACAAATCCGGAACCATCCCTCAAAGCAAGATCCTGCGCTATATCACGGGAAACATATGTCTGCAAATAGCTTGAGAAGAATATGTTCCTGTTCGAATGTTTTCCGGATACGTATGCCGGCAGCCCGCCCACCCACATTCTCTTGTAAATCTCAATGGCATCCACATCATGCAAACTCCTTGGAAATCCATTTGAATATGCATTTTCAATTCTAAACGGCTCGCAAATGCTTCGGTCTCCGTAAATCTCACCCTGAGACAGCGGCATAAGGTTCAAAACCGCAATTCTCCCCGCCAAGGATTCCTGAGCCAATTTCATAAGCCTGAAGCTCTGCGAACCCGTCAGGAAAAAACTTCCCGGAGCAGCGCCATTGTCAATGGCTATTTTAATATATGAAAACAATTCAGGCGCATATTGAACCTCGTCGATAAGAATTGGAACCCTATGAGAACTCAAGAAAAGCTCAGGATCATTTCTTGCCAGATCGCGCTCCTGGAAATCGTCTAGCGATACCGCCTCCCTAGCAGCATCAGCATGTCTGAACATTGTTGTCTTTCCAACTTGACGAGGACCTGTAAGCAAAATGCAGGAATACTCCCTCACCAAATCCGACATCAGTTTTTCCATGTCCCTGTTTATATAGTCCATTGCCGCTTGCACTCCGACTTTTCTACGATGCTATCGTATTTTAGTCGAAAAATAAAATCAATACAAATATCAACGCATGACAGCTTGCTACGCCCTTTCAATACTGCACTCGTGCTTTTTGGTCGTCTTATCATAGCTGATGCCAATAAGGATAGTATTGCCCTGATGCTTTTCAAGCCCTGCGAAATATCGCCTTTCCTTGATCTGATCGAGAGCAGTACTAACCGCTCCATTCGCTTTAAGCTCGACAAGCATTGCAGGTATATTAGGTTTGTACGGAATAAAAGCCATGTCCGCATAACCTTTGCCGGCAGGATACTCCATAACTATCGTGTAATAAGCATCCGCATAAAAAAATGCAAGGCGTATAGCGGACTGCAAAGACTGCTCGTTATTATATGAGAGGTTGCTAGTGAGTTTTTGATGAGATGCCTCTACCGCACTTGCAAGACGGACGGAATCACCATCCCAAGCCGCCTGCAGGATTTCCTTGGAAGCATTTATCATACCGATAATCTCCTTATGCTCACCGCTCATGGTTATGGCATTAACCCACTCGCCGCGCACCTCGCGATTCGGGATCCGGCAAGTTTCGGTTTGAACATCATAGGAAAGATAACCCAGATGACAAAGATATGTGAACACATCATCCTTGCACCTTATCTCGCGCGGAGTATTTAGAAAAAGCGTCGTATTCACAGGAACGCTTCCTCCGGAAAGCATTGTTTCGATGTCCTCTCTTATGCCCGACATGTCATAGCGGATATAATCGAGAATCGCCTCGTATTGGGAAGTGCTGTTCCAATATGGCTGGTATTCGCCCTCCTGCATAGCGCTGACAACGGATCTGGGAGCATATATATCCTGCCCCTTCATCCTGTAGCCATCATACCACGACCTGCACTCATTATAATCCATACCATACTCTTTGCAAAGGCTTTGCACCTCATCGGATGTGAATCCAGCGAATGAAGCGAGCCGCCCCGGCCTCAAGAATGTTATTTCCTTGAAATTGTTCAGCTTGCTCTGAGTTTTCTCGCGGATTATCGGAAGAATCCCGGTTATGTATGCGAGAGCAATGCAAGAAGCCACATCAGAACCTTTGAAAAGACCATTAAGAAAACTTAGGTATTCTTCCTCCAAAACCGATGCCTTTTCATCACGGAAAATCACATCATATTCATCAAGGATTATCACGAACGGCGTTTTGACATGCTCGTATGTCATTCGTATGCACCTTCCTATCGTAGGATTTTTCGGGAATCGAATATCAGGGAACTCCTCCCTGAATTCCTCCTCTACCTCTCTCCGCATAGCTGAAAGCGCTCGCTTGCCGCTTTCCGACCAAAACCTGTTTATGTCCAAATGCAAGACATTATACTTGTTCAAATGCTTCTGAAAACACGGGTCGCCAGCAATCTTCAGACCTTTGAAAAAATCACTGGAATCACAGCCTTTGGAATAATAAGCCGCCATCATGGACTCAGCCATAGTCTTGCCGAAACGACGAGGGCGTGAAACAGCTATGAACCTATCATTAGTGAAAATCGCCTTGTTGAGCTCCGCCAAAAGAAGCGACTTATCAACATAAATCTCGCTATTCAAAGCGAATTTAAAACTCATGCCATCCGGATTCACATACAAGCCCATGAATTAGATTATAATGTCAATTCCGGTTTATGGCAAAAAGAAGCTCCAAAAAAACTGATGCCTATAAAAAGCGCTTGCTCCGGATGCGGAAATCATTCCAAAAAAGCCGGCTCCATCTCCAGTTCCCGAATCTCAGCGAACATCTGCGCATGGGCCCGCTGTTTTGCCTTGCCACGACCGTCATTATATTTGTATTTGCACCATTTATTGCCCGCGGACATGCCTTCGTGAGGAAAAAATTCATGAATCACCTTGTTTGCATTGTGCCCGCTGCCATACAGATAATTCTCCAAATAGGCATTGCGCCGAAACTTCTCGCCGATGGGGATATAATGCTCCCTGACATATATCTTCAATTGGATTTCCATCAGCATGCTCATGCTTATCTTTCCAAACGGACTGTATTCAACTCTCTCATACCTCATGTCTTTGCGAACAGCAGAAAACACCACCTCCCTATCGAACCATCTCTTCGCTGCAGGAGACAAAGAATCATATTCACGCTCCGTTATCCTATTAAGACCCAGCATGCCTTTCCTGTATGTCTTGTCCTTATGAAAATAATTGCTGATGATGAAATCGCTCCAACTTCCGAAATGGCTGTCAGAACCCTTATCCTGCAATCTCGACTCCTGGATTTCGCAATACCTCCTGTCCTTCGTGGAGAATTGAATATAATCGGTTGCGCATTCCACCGCCTCTTTAAGCCCCTCTTCCCTATTCGATATCGCCGGTATCGGTACGAGAACCTGCCTATAACCATAAACATAAGGCTTGACTGCTACTTTCCGGAAGAAGGCTTCGCTCTTGCGCCAACACCGATCAACCCACGGAACATATTCTTTATACATTTTCCTCATCAGCTTGTACCTATTGGATATGTCTTGATTCCTATGCCACATAGATGCACCTCGAACAACCTTGCTGTCTAAGGCGCTTCCAAAGACCTGCCGCCCAGGGGAGCGCCCTTTAAACATATAATGCGCAAGGTGAATCATATAAAGACGCAGCAACATAAAAAGACGGGATTTTTTCAAAATTGGTTCCAGCCTATTTTAGCGCAAAGCGTTTTCGTCAAAATGGACTAATGCTTTTCATATACGCATTCAGACATGTATTGATCAAATTGCGAAACCAAATCCGACGCCATGCTCTTTCTGCCGCTATCAAACATAAGATACCCCATAACCTGATAAGCATAGGCATAGCCTTTCGTCATTCTGGCAATTCCAACAGCTTCCTCTTGAGATATTCCAAGCAGGCTTTCATACGATCTCGCAACGGAGCACATATCGAGGCCCGACAAAAAACTAGGCTATGTCCGAATACATTTATTCTGCCATATCCAATCGCCGGATATGCGCCGCATATGCGCGCTTTGAGTCCAAAGCCATTTGGATAGGCACGAAGCCTTATCCTGCATTAGGCTTTTCGCCCCAAAGCGTGCCTCTCCAGCACCTCTCCGGCTCTGCGGCTCTGTCCT
>CADBSO010000004.1 GCA_902797395.1 uncultured Spirochaetales bacterium | reverse complement strand
TCCAAATGGCTTTGCGACCCAAAGCGCGCATATGCGGCGCATATCCGGCGATTGGATATGACAGAATAAATGTATTCGGACATAGCCAAATTGATTGAGCCGACCTCTGAGATTGATATTTTAGGCTCTTGATTTAACAATCCGTCCAAAACGTCATTTTTTTCTGGCTCTTCATCAATAAGCGCGAAAGAAAAAACAGGCTAATTTCTTATAACTCAACGAATTAAATAAAAAAGTGTTGAAATATTGTATAATGTTTTTAGCACAAAAAAAAGGAAGCGCGAACACAAAAAACAACACCTATGAAAGAGTTAGCAAAGCAACTGTTAAATGTCAAGAACGCAGTCGTCCGAATGAGCTTGCATCTCTCCCGGAGTGCCGTCGCCTCCTATATGCGCATCTCATGGAACACTGTCGGATCTATAATCATGCGCTGCAGGGAGGATGCCGATCCGAATCCCAAGTGGAGGTTCGGCGGTCTCCGGCGCGTAGGAATCGATGAGACGAGCTACAAGAAGCGGCACAAGTATATCACCGTTGTCGTGAACCACGACACAGGCTGCGTGATCTGGGCCCATGAGGGCTACGGGAAAGAGGTCCTGAAGCGGTTCCTCGAGGGGCTTTCGGCCGGGCAAAGGGCATTAATCGAGTGCTATTCCGCCGACGGATCCAGATGAATAAGCGAGACGATGGACGAATTCTGTCCCGGAGCGGAAAGATGCCTTGACCCGTTCCATCTCGTCGAATGGGCAAACGAGGCGCTTGACGAGGTCTGCATGCAAGCCTGGCGGGAAGCGAGGTCCCGCGAGACCGGAAGAAGCCCCGGCCGACAGAGGAGGGGTGAGGAGAGGGACAGGACCGCACAGAAGATAAAAGGCTCGTCGGTCGCTCTCGGCAAGGCCCCGGAGAACCTGACGGACTCGCAGAGGACGAGAGTCGGATTCATAGCGGATGCCACGAAGCTCTACAGGGCCTATTGCCTGAAGGAGTCGCTCAGAACACTGATAAGAATATATCAGGGAGGTTATGAAAAAGCCTTTCTTTTTGAAATCGATTCTTTTTTGAGTAAAATAAACTATACTTTAGATTGCTCGGATTTAAGTGATGGAATATAGGAAAAGGATTGCGGAAGATAAGGTTTTGGAGTTGTCAAACGTATTTCCGGTTGTGCTTGTTACGGGAGCTAGGCAATGCGGCAAGACTACTATGCTGACACATTTGTCTCAGGGTAACAGAACATATGTATCGCTTGATAACATTCGCGATCGGATTCTGGCTCAAGATGATCCGGAGCTCTTTTTTCAGAAATACAATACGCCGATCTTTATAGACGAGGTTCAATATGCTCCTGAATTGTTTTCTTACATAAAGACTATCGTTGATAGGAACAAGGTGCCAGGGGAGTTTTGGCTGTCCGGGTCACAAGATTTCATGATTATGAGAGGAGTATCGGAATCGCTTGCGGGGCGAATGGGAATTGTGAGAATGCATCCGATGATTTATGAGGAGGCGATAGGAGAAACGAAAAATCTTTTGTCTGATTATTCGTTTGATTCTTTGAAGTCAAGACAAGGTTCGAAGTTGGAAATCAACAGTGCATTTGAATATGTATTCAGGGGTGGTATGCCTGCGGTGTTGGGTATGAATGATGACATGAGATCGGAATATTTTGATGCTTATGTTGGCACATATCTGATGAAGGATGTGGTTGAGTTCGGTAGAGTTTCGGATGCTATGAAGTTCCAGCGCTTTTTATCTGTGGCTGCAAGTCAGAACACGCATGCGGTCAATTATGCCACATTGGCATCTGGTGCGGGTATAAGCGAGCCTACAGCCAAGGAGTGGCTGTGTTTGCTTGAAGGTATGGGTGTGGTGTGGCTTTTGCGACCGTATTGCAGCAACCTTCTTAAACGCATGATCAAGAGTCCGAAAATGTATTTTTATGATACGGGGCTTTGCGCTCATATTTGCAGGATGCCGAGTAAGGATGTTCTGCAAAATTCAGCATTTGCAGGAGAGTATTTTGAAAATCTCGTAGTCAATTTGCTTAAAATCAAAAGTGATCTGATATCAAATTCTCCGGGAATTTTTTATTATCGGGATGTTGACAGGAATGAAATAGACGTTGTTTTGGAGGAATTTGACGGACTGCGGCCATTAGAAATAAAGCTATCGGCGAACCCGGACAAGAACGTGGTAAAGCGCTTTCCGCTTTTGGGAAAGTCGGGAAGGGACGTGAAACCCGGAGGCATCATTTGCTTGGCATCCGAACCATCGCCGTTGGATGCGCGTAATAGCATAATTCCGATGGGATTGATTTGACTGCAGATTCGTCATATTGAATGATATTTCGCTTTTTTGTTGCATTTTAGAGATATGAGCATGATAATTAACATATGAAAAAAAGAAATACGCATGTTTTTATTTTGAGATGGGATCCGAGGCATTCGATGTTTCGGGCGGGCGATTATGACATTTTCTTCAAATTGGCGACTTCCGGAGGCGAAATACAGGAATTCACATGGGAGGTCCGTGATTGGAAGAAGGTTGAGAAGGATGACATTTTCTTTTTGGTGAAGACGGGCACGCAGCAGGACGGCATTGTCATGCACGGCCGATTTTCGGGCAAATGCTTTTTAGAGAGGGTTCGTCCGAATGGCATGCCCGGTTCTTCCAAAAGGAACGAGAAAAATCATGTCGCCTTGCTGTCGATACAGGGCATGTTCAAGGATAATGAGATGCTTTCCGCTGAGGCGTTGGAGGAGAAGTTTCCCGAGATAGATTGGCACTCGGGGGACTCGGGTGAGCTCCTTTCCACGGATCTCGGATTCAGGCTTGTCGCATATGTCAACGAGGTGATCCATGGCGAGCTTTCCGCGCTTGAGGATGATGCGGATGGCGAAGCGGAGGATGATTCCTCGGATGATTCCGCAGATGGCCCTGAAGATGATTCCGCGAACGAATAGCGAGAAGGGGTTTTGAGGTTTTTTCAAAACTCATTTCAAGATGATGCGAAAGCTATTTTGGACCAGGATATTCTTCGAGAAAACCTATTTAGCAGTCGAACAGCTTCCGAAGCAGGTGTCGCCTTTCAGGCGTCCACTGCATTGTTTTCCTTAGGATTATGCTTTCGTATCCGTTGCCTGATATTCTTGCTTTCCCTTCCTCTTTCAGGCGATTGTAGTATTTGAGAGCTTTCTCGCTATCGCCATAGAAGCTGAAGTTGTTTTCAAAGGCCTTGAATCTTATGCCGCATTTGTAATGTGGCCTGTTTCTCGCGCCTTTGAGCCTCCATATTCCGATTTCGACGTCTTTGAAATCGCTTTCGGGGGCCTGCCTGATTATCTGGTTGAGCGGTCCGTATTCGATCAGGCCGTTATCGGATGTTAGAGCATATCTTGGAACGGCTAAGGCGCATTGGGCGGCGAATCCAGCTGAGGCGAGGCAGAGCAGAACGCGTGTTCTGATTCCTCTTCTTTTCCGCGTTTTTTCGATTTGCTCCGCATCGCTTGCTTGGCTAAGATATTCTTCCAGTTTTTCCTTTTTGATTATTTTTCCATGTTTTATCATTGGATTGATTGCTAGGATTATCGCAGCAATTGTTGCTATCCAGCATAGAATGAACGCAATTGGGTGTTTTGGAATTGACCTTACGCAGGACGGATTGAAACGGCTGATCAGATTTTGGATTGAGAGCATGGCTATTTCGCATCCGATGAATGTCAGAAGCGCGATTTTGAGCAAAAGTGTTTTACGATTGCTGTTCATATTGGGTTCCTTTGCATATTGTTCGCGATATATATGATTCGCAAGGGCATGAATATGGCAATGAGAATGATCTCGTATTTTGGTTTTTTCATTTTTGTGATATTATATAGGGCAAAGCGGATTTTTGAAAGAGGTTTTCTCGAAGAACGCCTTGGTTCAAAACTGTCTTCGCAGCGTTTTGAAATGAGTTTTGAAAAAACCTCGAAAATCTTGGCTATGTCTGAAAGTTTGACTGATAGGATAGAGCTGCAGAGCCGGAGAGGTGCTGGAGAGGCGCGCTTTGGGGCGAAAAGCCTAATGCAGGATAAGGCTTCGTATCTTGCGTTGCTGCGCATCCGCGATTACGTTG
>CADBSO010000003.1 GCA_902797395.1 uncultured Spirochaetales bacterium | reverse complement strand
TGCGCGCTTTGGGCCGCAAAGCCATTTGGATAGGCACGAAGCCTTATCCCGCATTAGGCTTTTCGCCCCAAAGCGTGCCTCTCCAGCACCTCTCCGGCTCTGTCCTATCAGTCAAACTTTCGGACATAGCCAAACTTTTAGAAACAGCCTTATGTTTTCAAAGCGCTTTTCAAATGCCACAAATCACCGTTCGGCATAACTTGCACATCACCGGAAAAACATTCTACGATTTCACCCGTCGAAACACTTCGGACAACCGTCTCAATCCTATAGTCCGGATCCTCAAACCATCTGCTGAAATACATGAGATCGCCGACACGATGAAAGAAGCTCTCCCTAGAACCAATGCGATACGTCTTCTTTTCTGGCCAAATCAGCTCGAACGTTCCGTCATTGGGCTGCCTTGAAAGCGTAACGGGACTGACATGGAGCATGAGGTTATAGCAATCCTTCACTTCCGAAAGCGGAATCTCCACAGCCAAGGAAACGGCATGCGTGACGCAATCGAACCTATGAATCCCTATCTTCCCGGAATTGAAATCGATGGACAAAAAGAAAATCGCGCCGCTATCAAATACCGGACATCCGATGGCAACCCCCTTGCCGCACTTCACAGGTTCATAAACACTCCCATCAGGATAATGCGCAAGACAAAGGCAATTCTCTTCAAAACCCCTGCCGGATTCAAAAAGCTCCTGGGCCTCATACAGATCGCCAAGCGTTCCTCCAATAGCATAATACCACTCGGAGCAGCATCCGATAGGCTCGAGACTTGATAATCCGCCCAAATCCATTTCCAACATTTTCGGCATATTCAATCAAGCACCTTTCTCAGATCAATGCAAAAACAAAAAGGCGCTTCTGAAGACCCGTTGCCAAAGTCCAAAGAGCGCCCTGAAAAAAACAGTGCCATATCAAAAACCCGATACAGCAGAGTCAAGATCAGAAATCCACCTCGCCTCTTATGTAATCCATATAATCGAATGCGTCATCGAAAATATTCTCATTGTCTGTTTTGACATAATGATAGAAATACTTCTGATTGTCTCCATCGTGATTACTTCTATACGCCCAATTATCATAACAGCTGTCAAGCCAGAATCCGACTACATTTCCATCATCATCAGTATCAAAGTAAATAGGAATCTGTCCGCAGCAATCACCTTCATAGCTGCTATCCCACAATATCAGATTGGTGACTTTGCTGCTGTTGGAATCATAAGGATCTATAGCCCTTTCCTTAAACTTGCAAAGCATGCCTTTGTTTTCAGGATTCTCAAAACTATACGAATAGACCTTCTTTCCGTCCTTAACGAAATCATCCCTTGTGAAATACTCGTAAAACTTAGCTCCGATTATGTTTTCATTATCATCCTTCACAAGTTCGAATCTGGCTCCGAAATAGAGGGAAACGTCTTCACCGGAGAAGCTGAAATCATCGCAAGTGAAACAGCCTTCGAGATTGCTGTTGAATGTTGCATCCTTGGTATTCACCCAACCGACCATATAAGGTTCTTCCTCAGTTCCCTGGCCGTAAAAGTCCTCAGTCGGATCAGCGGCATCATCAAAAATCCCGTTCTCAGCCTTATCAAGCCTGATCGTTCCTTCCTCGGTTCCGTCCGAAATGATGAGTTTGCCGTCTTCAAGGGCGTAGTAAAGTATGCCTTCGGTTTTTCCGCTGTCGGCATCGGAAAGAATGATAATGCCCTTATCTTCACCGCCCACCTCTGCGATGCCTATGGAATACTCGACATTCCATACGTCACCGCCAGAATCCTTGCACCAATTAATTGCACTATCAGGATCTGTGCTTGTTGTCGCCGCGTAAAATGATCTGATCTTGCCATCATCCGCAAATTGAAGTCCGAGATATACGGTCACAGTCCTTTCATCAATGACAACTTCCTCGTGATAAGTATAGCATCCCGCTATGGAAGACGACTCCGCCTCATCACCTTCCACTATCCTACCCATTTTCTGCACAGATGCGAAAGGCAGAGCAATCCTATCGCCTGCTCTGAACCCTTGAACAGCATTATCATTCGCGTTAGCGCCACTACCGCTGCCATCACATGAGACAACCGCAAGAACAGAACAAAGAACCGCGGCTAAAAGAACATAAATTTTTTTCATAAGCAATTCTCCTTCAAAAGTATTCCCAAATTGCGCTTCTATGCGCTTCTAAAAAAATATTGCTTGAAAAACGCCCTTGAAATACCTTTAAAATTATACCCCAAAACCATCGCAAAAGCAATTTGCGTACAAACCGGTATTCACTTAAATCCAGTCAGGCAATTCAATGCCCTCCAACCCTAAAACCAGTCCGCTTCAATCAGCCCAAAATCACAAAAGCGTCAAGTGAAATCGCACAAAAGCGTCAAGTGAAATCGCACAAAAGCGTCAAGTGAAATTGCACAAAAGCGTCAAGTGAAATATAGTATTTGATAGCATTCAATATGTCTAAAATTTTGACCGACAGGACATAGCTTGCTTGAGGACAAATCATATGAAAAACCAAACATACCCTATGCTATACAGAATAAAAACCATACACGACATGATCAAAGCCGGAAAGTACCCCAATTCATCCGACTTCTGCACCGATGATCATAATACGGGAATACTAGTAAGCAGAGCCACTTTCAACCGGGACTTGAGAGCGCTCAAATACGATATGAAGGCTCCGCTGAAATTCGACAGCAAAAAGAACGGCTATTACTATAGCGAAGATTATGATTTGCCGTTCAATTACATTGACAAGACATCCGCGGAAACGCTGATGTGCGCAAAGCTCCTGCTGCAGAACTACGCTGATACGCCCTTCTATGACAATTTATGCAAAGCACTGAACGAGCTCACGAGCATCAATTTGAAAGATGCGGAAAACAACATACTCGACAGAATCGAAGTTGCGAAATCGCTTATCTACTCAAAAGCCGATGACAGCCTATGGCCGCTCCTGATGGAGGCGCTTGAGAAAAACCTGGTTGTGGAATTTGACTACAGTTCCAAAGGCGTCGCCGAGCATGAAATCGCAGAGCCATACGAAATCGTCCTCGACAACGGAAAAACGTTTCTGCTTGCCAAGGAAACGGGCACCGGAGCAATACGTCTGTTCGCGGTTTTCAAGCTGCAAAACCTTGTTCTAACCGATAAGACCTTCAAGCTTCCAGCCGAACATACCCTCACCCAAATAAACGGTGACTCAAGATTAGGGGCATTCTATTCAAACCGCGGAAAGATGAAATTCAAGATCGAAGTAAGCGGCGAAACGCAAGCCCTGCTCTCAACAGTAAAATTCGCAGATGACCAGAAGCAAACCTTCGATGAAGAGAAGAACTGCACTTTGTATGAATTCACCTCAGGGCAATTCGAACTGATATTCAACTACTTGGTATCATTTGCGGACGAGGCAAAACCGATAGAGCCCCCTGAACTTGTCGAAAAATGGAAAAGCCATTGGCGCGACAAGCTTGACAAAATCAAGAAAATAATCGAAGAATGATTGTAGAGCACAATTCGGAAGACAAGTCTTCAATAGCGCCTCATCACGCCTTGACACCATCGTCAGACTCGCCAGCGTATCCTCCATCGGCATCCTCCGCTACTTTCATAAGATCCGAATCGGATTCGCCAGCAGAAACCACATCCTGAGAATCGTGTGGAGGATAGAAATTCATATCTGAAGACGCTATGCCAAAGAATTTCTCAAAAAATGCGAGGAATCTCCCGATTATGCCTCGTCTCTTCTCATCTCGATTGCCGCCGAAGAACCTCGATGTCTTCGGCATCAGTTCATCTATATCCGTACCGGTTGTTTTCACCTGACCGCTCTCAAAACTATCCCTGACGAATCTTCTCGTTTCGGCATCCTTCAATTTCTCTGTCGCTATTATCTCGGAAAGCTCCTTCTCCTTCTCGGCTTCGACATACGCATGCCATGATTCCATAACATCACTTGACGGCTCAAGAACACCGAGAAAGTTCTCTATGAGCTCCTTCTTGCTGCGAAGCTGCATGGAAGATTCCACGGCCTTGCGGATTCGGATGCAAATCTCCCTGTCCTTGCAATTCGAATCATGATACTTCTCTATGAGCGCAAGTATGTAATCCATATTGATCTCAATCCGCTTGACAAGCCCTATCTCGAACACGATGTAATCATTGAAGCCTTTAAGAAGCACTATGCTTGAAACATCCTCATCGCTGAAAACGGAGATCGACTCATCCACTGCCGCTTGCAGGTTTCTGAAGCATATTATGTTGCCGAAAGTCTTAACGGAATTGAATATCCTGTTCATCCTGGAAAACGCCTGCAAAAGGCCATGCATCCTCAGATTCTTGTCAACCCAAAGCGCATTTAGCGTAGTCGCATCGAATCCCGTAAGAAACATGTTCACGACTATCAGCAAATCCAGCTCCCTGTTCTTCATCCTGAGAGACATATCCTTATAATAGTTCTGGAACCTATCCGGTGAAGTGTCAAAACTTGTGCCGAACATGTTGTTATAATCTGATATGGCCGCTTCGAGGAAATTCCTGTCCGGCTCGGCAAGCGCATCGGTATTGTCCATGCTCTCATTGCTCAAGAATATATCCGACCACAAAGCTTATGCGCTTCGGATCCGAATACGCCCTCTCCCTATCTATGTCATAGACATCCTTATCCTAAATGTCTTCCGGCAGCTCCATTGTCCTGACATAGTCCACTCTAAACGGCAAGACATTGCAGTCATTGATGGCGTTCACTATCGTATACATATGAAGCCTGTCGCCGAAAGCCTGCTCGGTAGAGGCAAGACAAGCATCGTTTTTTCCTGCCGAATCCATTCCGGCATAGGAATTCCTAAACTCTCCGGCAAGCTTATAAGCGCTATCCGACTGCCTATTTTCGGCAAGAATCGGAGCTCCAGTGAAGCCGAAGAGATGGTATTTGCGAAACGATCTTACAATCGACTTGCGCATCTGTCCGAATTGCGAGCGATGGCACTCATCGAATATCAGAACCACGTGCTTGTCATAGATGCAGTGGCTTTTGTTTCTGGATATGAAAATCGAAAGCTTCTGTATCGTTGTGATTATGATCTTGCAATTCGGATCCTCAAGCTGCTTCTGCAGAACGGCGGTATTCCTATTTGAATTGGCGCAACCCTTATCGCCATGCCCCTTCGCTTGAGCTCAACATGAACAAGCGGAAGTCCGTTCACAAGGATTGTAGCATCATACCTGCAATCGCGCTTGCCATCCGTATTCTCGTACTGGTTTATGACCTGAAGCCTGTTGTTGTGAATATTGCTCTTATCAATAAGGCTTACGTTCTTCGAAGCGCCGTTATCCCTTCTGATAGCCTGCCTGAAATCCTCTTGAACAAGCCTGGTCTTATCCTCGATGCCGCTGGCGTTCGGATTTGAAATCACGGAACGAAAAAAATGAATTCCACTCGTTGTCGGAAAACTCATAGCAGCTGACGATTTCAAGCTGATTTCTAAGGTTTTCAATCAAATCCTTTTCATAGTGGATATCCAAATATTCATACCCCTGCTCCTGCAAAAGGGAAATAAACTGCTTTTCAAGATCGGTCTCCGATTGATACTGTCCGGACTTGCGCTCTCCCGGCACATATTCTGCAACTACGGTCTCGTCATCGGATTGCATTATTATGTTGTATTGCATGCTGTTTTCCCAAAGCCCCGATCTCGCACGTATCTGTCAGCGTCAAAGCCTCTGGGTCTTCCAGTGCGTTTGAGGACTCGACCCCACAGGCTCCGCTTTTTCATAAATCCTATCGCCTATTTTCAGATCGCCGTTTTCCAAAATCTCGTAAGGAAGCCATTCATCCCAATTGTCGAGATTGTTCTTCCACAATCTCCTTCTTATCTTGGAGCAAACCTCATCTATTTCAATCTCGTAATCGAAAGTCAATGGGTAGCCCTTTTTCTCAATTCCGTATTCCTCTCGACTGATATAATTCCGCATGCGGTTTGTTCCATAAAAATTATAACTGCTATAGCTATACCAATCGAATACCCCTATGCTTGTTCGGTTGCCGAATTGAATATATCTCCAATCCCCATTCAGTCTGGAATCGGCAATATCGATTTCACCAGACAATCTGAAATGTCCGTTCTCGTCGGTATGGCCGTAGGAATTGCAAGCCGCAACCAGAGACAGACCCAACAGCAGAACCGACAAAATAACGCCCATTGAAATCTTTTTCATAATCCTTCCCATACCTCAATAGCCACCCTACGATAAAATCATACCCAAAGGTCCGGCATTTGACAAGAAAGAGAATAAAGAGCGCTCACGAATACAAATCATCAAGGGTCACAAGCATGTAATTCAGATATCGTTCCATTCGCCATTCACTTTAAAACGCCATCAACGTTTCGTCTCTTGCAGGCGAATTAACAAGCCCTAGTAACAACCGAACCCCATAATACGCTTCTTATGGCGTTTTCCAATGTTTCCGGGATCTCCTTGTTCAAGTAATTTTTATTCAAGGTTCCTTATCTTTTGTTTTCCTCCTCAGGCCGGCACTGCCCGCGCCGTCCTGTCCTGCAGATGGGAAGTCTTGATCTTCTGTCTGCTGGTGTGGTGAGGCAAGCCCCGCCTTTCTTGCCGAGGACGGCATCGGCCTCCAAATGGCCGGTTTGCTCCCTTGCTTCCGCTCTAACTCTCCCAGAGATCTCCTCAGGCGACCATTGGCGGTTCAGAAACCTGTCCGCAACGAAACCGCAAAGTGCCTTATCAGAAAGCTTCTTGTCCGTTTTGCAGTTCTTGCGCCTCAACCTGTACCTGTTATCCGCAATGATTGGAGAGTAGTTTCCGTCTTGGGAATTCCTCTTCAGCTCCCTTGAAATAGTCGATTTGCTTCTTGATGGATTTTCAGCGATTTTCGCAATGGATAATCCCTGCAAGGTTCCTAATAGTATGCTTTTTCTTTCGAAAATGGTAATATGATCATACCCCATACATCCTCCTTAAATGATGATTTCTCCTTAACACCATCATAAAGGATTATGGGGTTTTGTTCATTCATGCTGCGAAAAATCGCAGCGTTGCTATTATGGCTTGCTAATTCGCCAAACCGAATCATCGGTTTTATTGCATTTCTCAGAAATCATTGACGTATTTTTCAAATCACGAATAGGAATTATTTCAGGCATATCAGTTCCTCCATCATGGTATGATTATACCATCTTTATGGTTCAGTTTTCGATTAATCAACACATTGTCCGACTATATGGCTGCTGATAATCCCACCAATCCGAATGTTGTTATTAATAGCGCTCTTCAATCGACCGTCAATTACCTTGCATTTTCAATAGCCTCAATCAACCCCTTAATGCTTTCCTCTCCCCATGTCCAATCAAACACCATCCTCTTGACCATTTTGCCGTCTATGTTATCCCAATCAGGAACCTGATAGCCAGCTCTTTCCAACCTTTTCAACATGTTGTCATCCGGCAAAAGGAATATTTGATTTGTCATAGCGGACATATATAGTTCCACATTGTTTCGCTCAAGACATTTTGAAATTTTTTTCGCGGCATAGTCACCTTTCTTTCCTATTTGCTCATACAAACCATTTGAAAGAAGCTCTAGGAATTGAGCTGTGACCAAAAACGATTTGGCAAGCAATGCCCCCATAGACTTGCGCCTTGACAGAAAATCATATTTTTGCGAATTTGTCCATTTGCCTTTAAGCACACCTAATTCGCCGAACAATGCGCCGCACTTATTGCCGCCTATGTAGAAACTATCGCTAAACTTTGCTATATGCTCAAGCTCCGCATCATTGTCATCAGCACCTAAAGCATAGGCAAGCCTTGCTCCATCAACATGAAGGGATATGCGGTATTTTCCACATACATCATATATGTCTTTCAGTTCTTTTTTGCTATACAGTGTTCCCAATTCAGTCGGTTGTGTTATAAAACAGGAGCCCACATCGCTTGTATGCCCGAAATTCACATCATTTCTAATGCATGATAATTTCTTTTCCAAATCATTTGCGTCAAGCTTCCCGTCTTTGGATTGAATTGTGATGATTTTATGGCCTAATGCCTCGACAGCTCCTGCTTCATGAACGCTTATGTGTGAAAAACTTGTCGCAATGATAGCCTTTCGCGGAGGCGTAATAAAATCCAAAAGAACCGAATTTGCCTGAGTCCCGCCGGAGAAAGCAAAAATCTCAGCATCATCAAGTTTGCATTTTTCAAGAACCAGTCGTTTGCATTCCTCGGAAATGCTATCAGTTTGATACGCATCGAACTTCGTAAAATTCATATCCCTAATGGATTTGAAAACCTCAGGACATGCTCCTATGTTGTAATCGGATGCAAATGTGTTTAGCATCTTATGTGCCCCCTCTATCAATTATTGCGCCTCTAAAAAACTGCTGTTTGGAAATCGAATTCCAAGGTTTTTATAAGCGCCCTCAAAATACTGCTAACAGGTCCTTATTTCCGCAGCAGATACTCTTCCACGTTCTTGTATTTGATACCATGCTCCGCATCACATGTCTCACCGCGATACAGGACAGTTTTCTCTTGTATTCTCCCATACCTGAATTCCGTTTGATCGCAAATGTCCTTATTTGCAAGATGCCGATACTGAAAAGGATTTCTTTCCTTGCTGTGCTTTATTTCATAGATTCTGCAGCAAATGTTATTCGGATCGAATATGACCATATCAAGCTCCCCTACAGCGAATTGAAGCTTGAACACCTCCATATTCGGATTCATCTTGGACGTTTCAAGCAAAACGATTTCCTCAAGCATGCGTCCCTTTATGTCGCCAAGGATTCTGTCGATGATTCGTTTTCTTTCATATGCTTCAATGCTCTTGAACACATTGTCCGCCACCAAGGTTTTCACAAGGGATTCCGCTTGCGAGTAACGCAAGCCAGGCTGGCTGAAAACCGTTATTGTTCTTTTGTCACTTGGATTGCTTATGCTCACAACTGGAATGTCATATGTCAAATCAAGCAAATCCAAGTACTCCTTAATCTCCTTCCGATGAATATCCTTGATTTCAACCGTTTGCTCCTCTTTGTTGATTATTTCCAGCAGTCTCATCAGGTTTTTCGTCAATGCCTTGCCATCGACATCATCAAGAATGTCGGTTGGTTTGTCACGGTCCTTGCGCATGATATCCCTAGCACTTCCGAAATCATGTGATTTGAAAGTCCTTGTGATGACTTGAATCGTAAAATCATGATTCATATCCTCGACAATCCTATTTATGACATTAGTAAGCTCGTTTCTGTCGTAAAGCTCTTTCAAGTTTCGGAAATGACCCTCATTTTGGTAGTTCCTGAGAGAATGCTGAATATTCCGTGCGATTGCAGTATTCACATATTCGCTGGTTTTTTTTTCGGATGCGAAAATCCAACCATTATAATTGTCTCCGCTTTGGCTCATTGTTCCGCCAAATTCAATGTATCTGTCAACATCACATATCCCCAAGACTTTTTCAAACTCAAAAAAAGGAATATAAGTCGTATGGAGCATTATGCATCTATCATAGAGCTGCTCATCTTCCGAAAAAGCAAACCCAAGAGAATCGGTTCCGGAAAGAACGATTTTCATTCCGCTTGAAGCATAAACATCGGAAAACAATGCGGCGCCCTCTATGAAATCATCCATCATGATTGCTTCATCAATGAAAACATATTTGTAGCCAAGGGATTCCAAAGTTTTCAGATCCTTGTTCATATCGGCAAGATTGCTTCGCAAACCACACTGAATGAAGACCGCTTTTTTTCTATGCTCCGCATCCATATCACATATGATCTGGCGTATAAGTGTCGTCTTGCCCGTCCGTCTCAATCCGTAAAGTATAAGCAGATTATCATGATTTCCGCCGTATATGTAACGTTCAATAGAAGAATACAGTTCGCGTCTTTCGTAATTTCTGACTGGTGCGGAGAAATCATCAAGCGCCTTTCCTATTCGCACATCAGTCAGAAAAACGTAATGCCCGTGCGCTTTTAAAGCAGCATCCGAGCCTTTTCTGATTTGCAAATCATTCAACTGCCTCTGAAGATCTTTTCTTTTTTCTATTTGCGCTTTTAAATATTCGAGCTCGTTTCCCCTTACGATTCTAGAATGTTGCCTCCCTTCTTCGGACCATTGGTAATATACGTAGGCTTTTCCTCTGATCTTTTTCGTAGTGATTCCACCTGACGGGAGAATTGCAAGCTCTTTTTTGATGTCATCTTCAGTCATGTCAATATTGTAACTTATGTAACTTATTATTTCAAATCAACTAAGTTACTATGAAGTTTTTTCAAAACTCATTTCAAAATGATGCGAAGCCTATTTTGAGCCAGGACATTCTTTGAGAAAATCGCGAATACCATATGCATTTGGGGTTTTTGAGAAGGATCCGTCGGATTCATGCCCTGGTTCGAAAAAGCGAGCAGCATAAAGAAAGGAGTTTTGGAAAAACCTCGCTTATACCGCAGCCATCCTGTCCTTACTCTATCATGATGCGCAAGCGTTTTATAAGCTACAACACGCTAACAGGACATAAATAGGTGTTCGAGTTTATCGGCATGAATTTGTCGCTGAAGCATATGACAACCAATGGCTTGATGTTTCCCAATTTGAGCAAAGCGGAATAGTTCTTGTCAGCGCACAGGGGAAGTGCGGATTTCTTGATTTCGACCGGATAAAAATCCTCTCCGCTTTGAATCAACAAATCAACCTCCTTCTTGTCAATGTCCCTGTAGTAATAAACATTTTGCTTTTCTCCTGAATTGACGAAAGATTTGATCACTTCCAAAACAACATAATTCTCAAAATACCTGCCGCTCATATTTCCCGACTCCAGCGTTTTGGCATCAGGCCAGGAAGTCAGATAAGCCGCAAGCCCCGTATCGGTGAAATACACCTTTGGAGTTTTTATCAGCCGCATTGATATGTTGTTGAAATAAGGGTGTAAAACAAACAATATGCCACTTCTTTCAAGAACCGAAACCCACGATTTTACCGTCTGTGCGCTGACTCCTATCTCGCCTGCGATTTCGTCATATTTCAGCTCGCAGGCAATTCTGGAGGCAATGCAAACAAGAAAGTCATAGAACTTCGACAACATGCCACCCTGAACCAAACCCTTGATATCACGCTCCAAATATGTGCTGACATAACTCGAATAATACAAATTCCTGTCCAAATCGTTTGCAATGACATCCGGCATGAATCCTGTAAAAATCCTTTCAAACACTTCATGCAGGCTCTGAAGGACGGCTTCATCCTCCCTTTGCTTAAGCATCCCGACTTCAGCCGTAAATCTCCAGGGACCGTTCCCGCTGATTTCCTGACAAGACAACGGAAGCATCTCAAAAACAGCAACACGGCCTGCCAAAGATTGCGAGATCCCTTCGAGCATTTTGAATTTCTGCGAACCTGTCAGCCAGAACATGCCCCTGTATTGCTTCCCGGAAAGCTTCTTTTTTCTATTATGACAAGCATCTCATCCAAAAGCGACGGGACTTCTTGAAACTCGTCAATCAGCAAGCAATCGCCGAAAGTCTGAAAGAAAAGCGTCGGATCATTTTCCGCCGGCATCCTGTTCCGCCTGTCCCTGAGTGACACGTATGCCCGCTCCTTCTCCTTGATGCGCATGAGCATTGTGCTCTTGCCTGTCTGCCTCGCCCCCGTGAGCATAACCACTGAAAATTGGTTGCTGGCTTTCAGGATTTGCTCTTCCAGATAGCGCTTGATATACATTCCTCACCCCCCCCCCCCCAAACATGTTGCTATTGATTAGTTGTTAGCAAAGTTTTTTCAAAATTCCTTCCTTCATGCTGCATGCCCTTCCTGCACAAGCCGCAAGTCCTGCGGATTCCCCTCCGAAACAGGCACATGCGCAAGAAATTAGCCCATTCCGAAAGTGATCTCCTTGCATCGGAATAGTCTTCATGTCATCTCAAAATCAGTTTTGAAAAAACTCGGTAAATTATAATTCTTTTTCGAGAAAACTTCCGAACAATATAATCGAAGGGCTTTTCAGCCATGTCCGGCTTTCCGGCCTTTGAAAAACCAGGCCTGTTCCCCGATTTGCAATCGGCATATAAGGTGAATTGCGAGATCAAAAGGACCGAGCCTCCTATGTCCTGCAAGGAAAGATTGGTCTTGCCGTTCTCATCCTTGAAAACCCTGAGGGCGCACATCTTTCTTATCATCTTGTCAGCAATTTCAAAATCATCACTATCAGAAATTACAATAAGAACCGCAAAACCCTTGCCTATCTCTCCAACGACTTAACCGTCTACCGAAACGGACGATACATCCGTGCATTGAATCAAAAATCTCATGCTGCTACTCCCCTTCCCTGCTTCCGCTGGGAATTGCTCTGCAAAAAGCTAAGTTGCTCGATTGCCTGGTTGCAAAAGGGTTTTTCCAATAGACTGAAACAGTTCGCAACAGGCAAAAGGCTCTACCATTTGATTTCATTCATACCCCACTCTTTGAGCTTGGCGTTGCATCTGCTGAATGGTTTTGAGCCGAAGAAGCCGTTGTAGGCGGAAAGCGGCGACGGATGAGCGGATTCAATTATGAAATGCTTGCTTTGGTCGACCATCGTCTTCTTCCTGCGCGCGTCTGCGCCCCAAAGGATGAATACGAGGTGCGGGCAATTTTCATTGAGCAATCGGATAATATGCGCAGTGAAAGTTTCCCAGCCTTTGCCGCGGTGGCTTCCGGGCTTGTATTCTTCAACAGTCAGAGTATTGTTTAACAGCAAGACACCTTGTTTGGCCCAACGCGTAAGGTCGCCATTGTCCGGGATGGGCGCGCCAATATCATCGTGGATCTCCTTGAATATGTTCACGAGCGAAGGCGGGATTTGCACGCCGGGATTAACAGAAAAGGCCAGGCCGTTGGCTTGGTGCGGCCAGTGGTATGGATCCTGACCGATGATAACAACTTTTATGTCGTTCTTGTCAGTATTGAAAGCTGAAAACACCTGTGGCTTCGGCGGATAGATGTTTTTATGCATGTAGGCCTCATGTAAGAAATTGCCAAGTTCCTTGAAGTAAGGTTGCTCAAACTCAGATTTGAGAATAGGTTTCCAAGATTCGTGCATCGGGTCTCCTTTTCGATTCGTTGTCCTTTAAGACAAATTCATTATATCACATTGCCAATTTTTTTTATCCTAGCGTGATGCCCCTCCTGTATTGCAACAAATGTTGCCGGAGCGCTAGCGAATGCTCCGCTGCGTTTCCAACCGACGAATGCCTGATGCCGAAGGAGAAACGAACTGCAATGGGCCAGCGACTTTATTCTTCATGATGAAGCGTGTCCAAACTGAAAATCGCAATTGGAGCATCGGGCGGTGGAATCAGTCTGCCAAGTGAGCTGCCACGGGCATTCTCTCGGACATTATCAATGGCGCTTGTCGGAAAATTTCTGGTTACGTAAGGCGGGCTTATTGAGTCTCCGCCCTCGATGCAGGCAAACGATTCGCTTCTAGGGAGCATGCAGATAAACGATTTGGGAACGAGAGGGTTCAGGATTGTTTTTGCATTTTACGAGCTTTCTAGCCCGTTGCAAGAGTTAGCATCAATTATGCTCAGCTGATTAATTTTGTCTTCTCGCATCTGAGAAAGCGTCAAGTCGGAGCCAACTATCCTCGCCCAAGCATAAATTTGAATCGACTTCCATCCTGTTACAAGACAGCCGAATTGATTGAATGACATTGCTCCACCGTTAAATACAACATTTTTGTCATCTGCGATTTCTGCGATTTTCTCAGGGTGGTTTATAATATAAATCTTGTCACCCACCTTAACTACGCCTTTCTCTATCAGCCAATCCATTCGTGGGAGAACACGAACCTTTCTCCTCACCCTGACAAGCTCGGCTTCTTCCTCGTCTTTACCCTCATCATCGGATTGTTCGTAAACTTTCAAATATTCTGTTGTTCCGCTCAGTTCGGCAATAGTTGAGAAAATCTCCAATGCTGTTTCTTTCTTCATGGCATAAAACTCTTTCTTTCTTGGCTTTCCATTAAAGGTATCTATGCACCTTAACTCAGGATTTATCCTATCGAGCATTGAATGAATCTTGATATCATCAAGTCTATTATGGGCTCCATATGTGGCATACAGACGAAAAGCATAGGAAATGCATTCGCTCTTGTTCAAATCTCTTAATCTTTTCTCAACATCGTCCGCATAACCGATTTTAACATACTCCTCAAACGAAGGGTTTGTCATAATATAAACATAACCTGCAATTTCATTTTTCATAGTGCTCTAATTATATGCTTCATAAATGTTTTAAACAAAACTCCTTTCGGACAACAGTTGATTCTATTTTACTTTTATTCACTTCCCCTCTTCCAGTTCCCCGACCAGCCTTGCGCTCCTCTCGAGAGATTGCGAGAACATCGTTAGAAGCTCGCTTGTCGTGTATTGCTGCTCCTCTCGTCTTGCAAACGGGTTCTTGATGTCCAGATTGAATCCGCTTTAGTAAGGCGCGAGATATTCTCCACAACACCCTTGTATGCCTCATCGTCTCCAAGTGCAATGGAGAGTTGCTTGTATGCCCTATGGGCTACAGCGAAGTCGTTCGTGAGGGTGTTCTTCAAGGCAGAGCCGAGTTTCTTCACGCCTGCAATAACAGCCGTAACCGCAAATGCCTTCTTGAGGACGGAGCCGAGCTTTGTAATGCTTAATGAGAAGCCCGTGATGTCTCCCTTGGCTCCCTTGAGGGCGCTCTTCATCCTGTTCTCGCCCTGAATTATAACTTTTGCCGTAGCCATTTTGCTTTTCTCCATTGAAAATAAAAAAGGCCCGCCATTTCTGGCGAGCCTCTGTCGAACAAATAAATAAACACCTATTGAATTGAATTATAGATTTCGTTTATCGTTTCCGCATACAATGAGCGTGATTTCTTTCCTTCTGTGTCGTTGCACTTTTTATAAAGATATAATTTTCGCACATTATTCCAACACCTATTCTTTTTTATCTTTTCTTCCTTTTCTCTTAATTTGTATCCACTTGGCTGATCTACCCATGAGTAAGAGTTTTGTTCTTTGTTGAAACGAATGTACTCCTGCTTGTTGTTGCCATAATCGTTTACTATGCAGAAATCACAGCTATGGATTATTCTTGATAGGTAATAATTGATGGTCTTTATCGTTATAACGCGTGTGCTGTCTTCGCAATAATTGTAATTATGCTTTCCAACGACTTTGTTAAATGACTGTATCAATATTTGCTTGATTTCCTTTGCCGAATACTCTTCCTCATCATCATTAACTCTAATGTTGACATCAAAGTCATAACCGATATTTCCGTCAACTTGTCGGGTTATCATATTTCTACTACTACTTCCGATAAATTCATAACTGAAAGTGAAATAGTCTCTGACAAGGTCTTGAACCTCATGTATCAAAGTTTCAAGGTCTTCTTTGACAGGTTGGTATTCTTCTTTTGGGACATACTCAAAGTCCATAATCTCTCCTTGTAAATCCCCAACCCAACCCATTTGAAAAATCAAATCATATTATTGTATCACTATCTGTCCAAAAGTCAATATCTCCTAATGACAGTCTTGTTCTTCTGCTTCAATTTTCTAACCTGCTCGTTTAGGTGCTTCCTGTAGTTCAGCTGCACGAGCTTTAGAACCTGCATTATCATATACGGCTGGTCAAGAGTTCCCCCCTCGAATGGAAGGAATAATAATTTCCTCCTTTTTGTCAGTTTCTTATAAGATTCAGCCTTTCCATAAGCTCGTCGACCCTTCTGCCCTCGGGCTTTTTCTTGTCTCTGAGCCTGTTTATAATCTCCATTTCGCATCTCTGCCTTGAGAACGAATACGAATCGTCTGCATCCGCCTTCTCATCCGCCCTCATTATGATTCCGTCCGCAAAGCCGAGCTCCATAGCCTTCTTCGCATTCATCCAAGTCTCCTCGTCCATCAGCTTCGAGATCCTCGCCCTTGAAAGGCTTGTCTTTATCTCGTATGCGTTGATGATGGACTGCTTGACCTCATCAAGCACCTTTATGGTCCTCTCCATCTCCTCCGCATTTCCGTATGCCAGGGTCAGGGGGTTGTGAATCATCATCATAGCCGTGGGAGCCATAAGCACTTCGTTTCCCGCCATTGCGATGACAGAAGCAGCGCTTGCAGCCATTCCGTCTATCTTGACTGTTACATTGCCCTTGTAGTCCATAAGCATAGAGTAAATGCGTGAGGCTGCAATGCAGTCTCCGCCTGGCGAGTTGATCCACAAAGTGATATCGCCTTCCTTTTTATTGAGCTCCGCTTTGAATAGCTCCGGGGTAACATCGTCATCAAGCCACGACTCCTCGGCAATGACGCCGTTTATGACAAGCTCCCTTGAGCCGCTGTCAGCTTCGTTTCTCCATTTCCAGAACTTTTTATTCTGCATTATCTTCCTCCTTGTCCTTTTTGTATGCCGCCCCTGCGAACTTCACAGGGCACATATTTCCATTGACCATATATGTATCTCCTCCTTCCTCTTTCGAAATCCTGTCCATGTTCTCAAGCTCCCTTACATCTAAACTGTACCCCTTGTCAAGGACATTTTTATTTATTTGTTCTAGGGAACGTCTGTTTGTCTACTTTACAACTTACAATCCCCTC
>CADBSO010000002.1 GCA_902797395.1 uncultured Spirochaetales bacterium | reverse complement strand
TTTTTTTTTTTTTTTTTTTGTTATTCTGTATTAGATTTGCGTTGGAGAATAATATCGAAAATGTCTTCATCTTTGGCGATTATGCTAAGCTTTTTTGAAAGGCAAATATAAGGAGAAAGATGATGTGTGATGAATACTACGCTTTGATGTTTGGTAATATTGATGTTGACTACAATGGGTTTGCGGACAAATGCATGGCGCAATGTACTGGTTGTAAGTGCAACTGCATGTGCTCTTGTTCTGGGGGCAAAGTCGCTGATTATGAGTGGGAGTCGTTGTAGATTTATATGTAAGGAGGCTGACTGTCTATGAGCGTTGATATATTCCACTATAATGAAATGTTTGGTAATGTGATGAATGCGAGTACAATGGCGAAGTGTACTTGTATAAAATGCTCTGCCAATTGTTATGCGAACGCTATGGCGAAATGTGCTTGTGTTGCTTGTAATTCTTGCACTTGTGCTTGTAGTTGCAGAAAAATTGGTGATGAGATTGTCGATTGGGATTCGTTCTAGGAAGTTGGGTGTACCTTTGTTGCTCAAGCACTAGCAGCTTTATATATGAAGGGGTCGGGCAGGTGTTGTTTTCAAAATACGCTCATTTATATCGGTTGGGTAATGATGTCGTTTTGATAAATTCGCTACGATTGAAACCTGTTTATTTATCCTATAATAAGTTTATCACGATTAAAGAATTTTTAGAGTCGGGAAAAGAATGTGATTTCGATGAGCTTGTCGAACTAAAAAAATATAAAATAGTTATTGAAAATCAGAAGGATGATTCGAGGATTTTGGAGTTCGTAAAGTCGCATGCTCCGCATCCTGCTGTCAGTGTGTGCTATTTTATTTTATCAGAACAATGCAATTTGGCTTGCAAGTATTGTTTTCTAGGAAATAATGACAAGGAAAAGAGGAAACATTTCTACAAACAACATATGTCTCAAGAAGTTGCTGATAAGGCAATTTTTCATTTTATTGAGCAGCTAGAATGGCATCAAGAACATCAAGACCTTGAAAGCGTTCGTCCGGTGGTAATATTTTATGGTGGAGAACCCTTGCTGAACTATGATGTGTTGAAATATGTGGTTAAAAGATTCAACCAGCTGAAAGAAGAACACGAATTGTTGAAAAATATTGAATTTTCTGTTGTTACGAATGGTTTGTTGCTTGATGAAGAGAAGTTAAGAGATTTGCATGATTTGAAAGTATCAATAGCGATTTCCATAGATGGATGTGATGAAAAATCGAACAGCATGCGTGTTGATACTAACGGTAATCCTGCTTTTGGGCGGATAGTTAAGGTTCTGGATAGGATCAAAGAATTAGGCGTACCAGTATCGCTATCGATCACTTTAACAGAAGAAAGTATAAAAAATAAACAAAAGATGATAGATCTGATAAAGCGATATGAAATTAAAGGCCTGGGGTTTAATATATTGATGTCGGATGCGAATTTTATTCTGCCGGAATCATATAGTGTCGACGCTGCGAATTTTATTGTGGATATGTTTAAGACATTGCGAGAGCTTGGGGTTTACGAAGATAGGATAATGCGGAAATTGAATGCTTTTGTTAATAGTCAAGTGTATTATTCAGATTGTGCAGCGACTGCGGCTTCTCAAATAGTTGTTGCCGCTAATGGAGATATAGGGATTTGTCATGGTTGCTTGGCTGATCGAAAATATTTCAATCATAATGTTTCGGAAAGCCATTTGAATCTTGACAATGACTTAATTTGGAATGAATGGTCTACCCTATCACCGATATATAAGGACGAGTGTCAGGAGTGTGAAGCGTTGGGAATATGTGGTGGGGGCTGCCCAATAAATGCCTTGAAAGAGAAAGAAGGGAATACTATTCATTCTATGGATAGAAGGTTCTGTGTTCATTCTAAGGCATGTCTCGAATTCTTTCTGGAAGACCTGTATCGCATAATTTTTAAAAAGACGTCAAGATGCAAAAAAATATCGTTATAAAGGGAATAAAAACGAACAATCTGAAAAACATTGACGTTGAGATTATTAAGAACGGTATAAATGTTATAATTGGACCATCTGGTAGCGGGAAATCTTCTCTAGCTTATGATACTATCGCTGAAATTGGGGTGCGTGAATTGAACTCGATGTATGCTGATAGTATTGAAGAACCATCGTATAAAGTTTCTTTTTTCAAGAACATGATTACGACGATTCCAATAAAGCAGATGAACAATAATAACAATGTTCACTCGACGATAGGTACGTATTTTGGAATTAATCAGTCTGTATCGTTGATTTTTTCATCTGTTTTGAACCTAGAATATGATTATTTTGTATTGAATAAAAAGGAAAACGTTTGCCAAAATTGCCATGGACTCGGATATGTTCGAGAATTGGATGTAAATCGAATTATTGATTATGATAAAACCATTGCTGATGTTCCGATCAAATGCTGGAATAGATACCGTGATTTTTATAGTGCTATGCTGATTCACTTCTGTTTGGATAGTGGTATTAATTCGCTGTCTAAGTTTCGCGAATTGGATAATGAGAAAAAAAGACTGATTTTATATGGAATAAGTAGCAATAAGTATTCGGTGAAATATAAAACATTGAATCGTTTGGCAAGCCGTACAACATATTATTATGGAGTGATGACAGGCAAGCCGATGCTTGTGAATTTCGAACCCTCTGCACAGTTTTATACTCAGAATATATGCCCTACTTGTCATGGTGAAAAGTACTCGAATGATCATAGAAATCATCAGATTCATGGTTATTCTATAGGTCAGGTCATGAATCTTAGCTTTGACAAGCTGCTCGGTTGGATTGATTTGGTTAGGCAGCATGAGCGTAGCAATGACTTAATATTTTCAATTAATCAAATTCATTCGTTCGCAAAGAAAGCGGTGGAATTGAATCTTGGTTATTTGAGCTTGAACAGAACAATACCATCTTTGTCTGGAGGCGAGTTGCAGCGCTTGCGATTGGTTCAGGTTTTTAATACGCAACTTAATGATTTACTGATAGTTTTAGATGAGCCATTGGCTAGTTTATCAAAGAGCGAAAAAGATATTGTATATAGAAACATAAAAGATCTTTCCAAAAAACACACGCTCTTGGTCGTAGACCATCATTCTGCTTTTTTTGATGATGCTTCAAAGATTATTGCCATTGGAGAGGGGAGTGGAAAAAATGGCGGTAGCATTATTGATGCCGAGAAGTACATAAGTTCTCAAAAATCTGATTTTTCTTTTCCTTCTAAATGCCCGGGCAGACAGATTAAAGTTTCTGTTGACAATGTGGTGTATTATTATAAAGGAGTAAGAATTTCGATTTTTCAAAATGGTTTGAATATTGTTACGGGAAGATCTGGGTTGGGTAAATCGACTTTGCTTAGAGAATATTTGCCTCAGTTCTTTGAGAAGTATGTGTATATCAATCAGAAATCGCTGTGTGGAAATAGTAGATCTTATGTTGCCACCGATTTGGATGTTTACAACAGCATTATTACACTTTTTGGTAAAAAATTCGGCAAGGATAAGAAATTCTTTTCAAATCAACTCGGTTCGTTGGGTTCATGTCTTCAGTGTAATGGGACCGGTAGGATAGTATATGGAAATGATGATTTTGATAGAGTAGTGTTTTCTTGTAAGGAATGTATGGGCACCGGATTCAACAAGGATTTGCAAAAATACAAAATCAATAACAGGACCATTTTTGATATTTGGAAAATGAGTATCGATGAGGCATGCGATTATTTTGAGGATTTGGGCGATAGAAAAATAAATGAAGTTTTAAATAACGCAAAAGAGCTTTTATTGGGGCATTTATGCATAGGTCAATTGACATCGACACTTTCTGGAGGGGAAAACCTGAGAGTGAAAATTCTAAAAGCGTTGAGGAGTACTGCTGAGTATTACGGCATAGACGAACCATTTAAGGGATTGAATAATTATGAAATTTATAGGGTGGCGTTGTTTTTGTCGAAATTGTTGGAAAAAGGAAAAACGATTATTGCGGTAGACCATGAAGAAACTGCGTTTAAGTATTTTGTTAAAACTATCAATCTAAAATTGGATGGTGGTTATCTAGTTGAATGATTATTGAATAAATTAGGAGGGTGTGTATGGTAAGAGATGCAGTTTTTGAGCAGATAAGACAGAATATGGTGTTTTTAAAAGATGGGCTAGGGAATTTTACAACGAATAGAGGCATTCCGGATAATAATTTCGATTGTCGTTCTAATTCTAGCATTTTTGCGAACTACTCCAATCAGGAAATTGAGAAGTGTATTGAGGGTATGGAAAATGAAGGGCTGATTCATATTGCGGATGGATTGAGGGGGCATAAAGAGATTCGTCTGACGGAAAAGGGGTTTAAGGAAATATTGGAAAAAGACTTGAATGCAAGTTAGAGCTTTATTTTGGAAATGCGGAATAATGTAGTCTTTTTCAAATAGGGGAAAGATTACAAATAAGGGGTTTTGTAGATATGCAGTGGGCTATCAGAATTATTATCGCTATATTTACTATTGCTGTTAGTAGTATTGTAATAAAAAAAGTAGTTTGCCGGACAAAGATAGTGCAAAAAGCCAATGGAAATAATATCAAGCAGTCAATCGGAGATGTTGGAAACTGAAACGGTGGTGATAATGAAGATAAAGCAGGAGATAAACGGCAATAGTAATCAGCAGACAATTGTTAATGTAAATGGAGATCTTAATTTAGGCATTAGCAAGGAAGAAGTTGTAAATCTAATTAGGAAATATGCTTTTACTGACGCTGATCAAATCATTGATATTGTTAAAGATGCAATTGAGTCTATAAAATACGAAATAAGAAAGGCACCGGATAAAAGGGTTTTTGTGCCTATGATTCAGCAATTATCATACAACCTTGACGATGGATATGTTAAGATGGTTTATACTAATTTACTTGCATCGTCCATGGATAAGACCAAAATTTTTCATCCGTCGTTTGTATCTATTATAAATCAAATGAGCTCAGACGAGTTTAAGATACTGGATTCTTTTTCTGCTATAACTGCTAAGCTGATACCACTGGTATGTGTTAAAGGGAAAACAAGCGAAGCGGATAGTGGCGTTATATTGAAAAGATATTTTTCAGATGTTGGATATGGTGTATGTAATAATCCCGAAAACATAGATATTTATTTGGAGAATATGGAAAGATTGAAGTTAATTGAAATTCCATATGGTAAAAAGTTATCAGACGAAGATAAATACAATCGGTTGAAGAAGCACCCATTTCTCGTTGCAATGCTTAAAAAAGCCAATTTCCCTTATTATGATGTTGATAAAATGTATTTTCATTTGACCGAGTTTGGAGTTGAATTCATTTTAGCTTGTAGGTCTGTGAACAGTTAAGCTTTATAGATGTTGATGAGCTGTACTGAGCTGTACTGAGCTGTACTGAGCTGTACTGAGCTGTACTGAGCTGTACTGAAAACGTTTCATAGGTTGAGTTGAAAATGTGTCTGTACATATTGTCTTTTGTTAAAAGATAGTACAAGTTTCGGCTTGATTTGAGAGTTTGTTTTTTTAGATAAGTTGATGGTGTGCTTACATTTTCGACCGAGATAATATTCTATCTGTACACGCTTTTTGAACACCTGTTAATTTACAATAAGAAAATTGCAATAACATTATTAGGGGGATTTCAAGTTATGAAATGCGTAGTTAAGGCAACGGAAAGGTATCTGGGTGAAGCTAAAAAATACAATTGTGCTGACATATACGTCCGGTTGAAAAAGAAGATAGAGCGGGAGTGTGATTATCAAGGCAACAATCTGGATGCTTATGGCGGTTTTGAGAATGGCACTTATTTTAAAAAACGGCATGTGAATTACCGTTCGATATTCATTCGCAGGAAGTTATCGATAAGAAATGAAGAAGTGTATTGTTATCTGGCTCTGTGTGTTTTCAAGAGGGGGGATTCGCAATACGATACGTTTATGCATGCGAAAACTACGGCTGTGAGAGAAACCGCAGTCGGATTGGGCAAGGTTGACTGGGAGTCGATTCGCAAGGAAATAGAGAATGAGCTTACGCCTGATGTCAAGGAAAAGGTTCTTCCGGAGCTGAGCAGGGAAGAGAGCGATTTCATAGAAAACGGAAACGGAATCACTCAAGAGATTTTCGATACGCCCGTATATGAGTCGGAACAGTGGATTGCGAGCGTTCGCAACGGGGACTTCGACGATTTCATGAAAGTTTCCGCTGCGATCATAGAAAAGACCTATGAATTGGTGGGGGACGAGCAAGTTGGGTGCTATGAGATTCCGTATGGAGACGAGGATGAGAAGATCTTGTGCGTGAGGCTGCTGTCATTGGGTGATGGAGGGTCAGCAAGGAGCAAGGACGGCTTGTTTCTGCTTGGCCTTGGCGGTGATGAGGAGATTCGGAAGGCAAGGGAAGCGTTCTCGCTGAACGGCGAAGAACTGCCATCTTATGAGGATTTGGCTGCGAAGTGCCGTCGTGCATATCCGTTCAAGATGATGGAGGATGACGGGGATTTCTGGCGGGCGATGGAGAAAGACAAGGACAGCAACTTCATCCTTTCGGACGAGGAGATAAACATAGTTGCGAAACCTATTACGTTTCCGCTTTTCCTGACTGGCCGGGCAGGCAGCGGCAAGTCGACGATGCTGCAATATTTGTTCGCAGACTATTTTCTTCGTTACTGCAAGTGCGGGAACATGCTTCCGCCTGTCTATTTGTCATACAACTCGAATCTTATCGAGAATGCAAAGAGATTGTCTAAAAGCCTGTTTAGCAAGAATCACGCCTATGCGGCGCAACTCAAGGAGCTTAATAAGAATTTCAAGAACGACATAGAGCCGGAATTCGGAAACGTTTTCTTCGTTTTTCATCAGCTTGTTCGCGATTGCATCAGACGCAAGAATCCTGAAGTCCTGAGTACGAGGTTTTCCCCGGAAAAACACGTGTCCTATTCGAAGTTCAGGGATCTTTGGAACAGGAAGTTCGGAAGGGATCCGCAGGCTGACAAATATAATTCCGATCTCAGCTGGCATGTTATAAGGACATATGTCAAAGGCTGGAATTCGGATGACTATTATTGTCCGGAAGATTACGAGGAGATAGGGAGAGACAACAAAAGCGTTACCGATGAAGTCTTCAAATTGGTGTATGACAAGGTCTGGGAAGGCTGGTACAAGAAGGAGCAGGAAGAGAACGGCTTCTGGGATGACCAGGACTTGATTCGCTATTGCCTGTCTCCTGATGACGAATCGTGCGAGACATGCGTTGAGGAAAGGTTCTCTGCGATATTCTGTGACGAGTCTCAGGATTTCACGCGTGTTGAAACGGAATTCATTCTGCGCTTGTCGTTGTTTTCCAATAGGAGGATTTACAACGAGAACATGCTCAATCGGCTGCCGTTCGTTTTTGCGGGCGATGAGTTCCAGACGCTCAATCCTACGGGTTTCAGCTGGGATTCGCTGCGTTCCTATTTTACGGAAAGGCTTATTCGCGCTACTGATTTGCCGAAAAGCGTCGGAGCGCCGGAGCCTGTTGTCCTCAAGAAGAACTATCGCTCCACTGCGCCGATCGTGAAATTGTCGAACCGGCTTCAGCTTCTTCGTGAAGCGCGGTGCGGCAGGAGAGGTGGCATTCAAAGCGTTCCTCAGATTCCGTACAATCCGGAGACGAATGCTATGTCCGTGTATTGCTTGTCATCGAAGGATGCCATGGTGTGGAAGAAGTTGCGCGAGATGCATGTTGTTCTGATTGTTCCGTATTCGGATGGGCAGACGCCAAAGGATTTCATAGAGAATTCCCATATAAAAGGAATGATTGATTTCTATGATGACGGTTCGCCTAAGAATATTACCGTATGTAATCCTTTGCAGGCCAAGGGGTTGGAGTATCCATGTGTTGCGGTGTATGGATTCGATAGCATCGTTCCTGAACCGCTCAAATTGAACGAACTTGAAAAATGGCTTGAATCACCTGTGCGGCAGAACGACGACGAATCGGATGAAATTGATCTGAAGTATTTTCTGAGCAATGCCTATGTTTCGGTGACGAGGGCGAAGACGAAGCTGTTCATCCTTTCCGATCCCGATGGTTCCGGATCGTGGTCGGATTCTTTCTGGTCTTTCGCTTTTTCGCAGGACAATGACTCTTTCCAGAAGAGGGTTTGCAAGATTGAAGACATGATGCTTTCGAAGCTCAAGCATCCGGAAAATTGGAGAAAGCCTAACAATGAGCCTTTGCTGGGGTACATCGTAAGAGGCGACATAGGCAGCATTACGAACGAGAACATCGTGGATTCCAGGGAACTTGCGAAGATTTTGGAGGATAGGGGTAAGGTTTTGTTCGATTCAGTTCTGATGCGGCAGGCAGCGGGGCGTTATCGTGAGAGCGGAATGACTGATGACGAATACAGATGCGTGGCTTATGCGTATGAATTCGAACACGAGTTTTTCAAGGCCGCAGAGCTTTTCATAAAGGCCAAAAGATATGATGAGGCCGTTTCCGATCTTTGGAGGGCGTATTCCCCTAAGGACATGAACGGGTTCTTGAGATCGATAGCGAATCTCGCATCCGATTCCATGCGCCTTGAAGCGAAAATAGCGCGATGCTGCATATCATCCCATCCTAACCTTAATGACTTCGTACGCTTTGTCGACGACTTGCTGACAATCATTTGCCGCGAAGACGATGACCCGATGAAGAATCTGGTTCTTGAAACCAAGCTGACATGGAATGACGTCCTGTTGCATATGCTTGGGCTCATATCCAAGGCATCGCCTGCGCAGCAAAACGCCTTGAAGGTTCTTGTCCAGAAGTGCGCGCAGTTGGAAGCCTATGGCATCAATCTGTTTTCCAAGATTCCGATGATTGCGTTTGAAACGGAACTCTACGATGTTGCGATTGACCTTTGGGAGAAGAAAGCGATGAAGGACAGGGAGCGTCCTAAAGAATATCATCAGGCTAAATGCAAGGTCTTAAAATATCCTGAAGACATACCGCATTGGCAGTTGTCCGGCATTTCGGCGTGGCGGGAGAATGTGGTCAAGGAATACCATGAGGACGAAGGCCGGCATCCTATCACTGACTTGGTAGCGCATAGGATTCTGGAGACCGCATTGTTTTCCGCTGGAAGCGCCGAGGAGCAGGAAAAGGCATTTTTGCAGCTGCTTGAAATAGCAACGGGCATAAATGAAGCCCGCGAGCTTTTGAGGCAGGCATTGGGAAAGGGCATGAGCCTTGCCAGGGAATGTTATGAGGGGCTGTTCCTTTTGCGTTGGGGAAGCCTCGATGGTTGGAGCGGAAAAGGCTTGATATATCAATCAGATTCGCTTAATAAGCTCGTTAAGATCATTGACAAGATAAAATATGTCAGATCATCTGGTTTTATGCAGCTTTTGAAAGAGTCGTTTGGTGATTTGAAGAGGTATGTTTCGGATGTCATGAATGATGAGTTTGGCGAGTTCAATAGAGTCGATTGGAATCCTATTTTGCTTGTTGAAATCGGGGTGGTTATGGAAAAGCGCGGGTTTTTTGTAGATGCCGCTAGATTCTATGAGTGGGCGCAGCGTCAAACTGATGACATTGAATTTAAGAGGGAGCTGGTGATTCGCTGGATCGCCTGTAAGGAGAGGCAGGTTGAAACAACTCCAAACAAGGATGATATGTTGAATGAAATTGCCCAAAAGCGTCAGGAGATTGATTTGCCGTTTGATGCTGAGATTCCGCTTTTGCCTAAGTTTGACAATTGGGTTCGAATTTACGGCAAGTTGCAGAAGATAAATCCGGAAAAGCGGAAAACTAGGAATCAGAGCGCTGTAAGGCCGAAGCCAAATCGAACATCTGAATCGCTCACGGATCGGAGTTTGGATCGGCTGGCGGAGATTTCCAAAAGTTCATTTGGATTAAGTGCCATTGGGAATCATCCGCTTCCACATGTTTCCGAGAATGACTTTAGATTGCCGAAGGCATTAGATGGCAATGGCGATAATGATATCAAGTTTAAAGTTCAAGATGCGTTCGCAAGCAAGATAGTTACGTACGATATGGGCGGATACCAGTTTAGGTATAATGCTATGCTGTCTGAGCTTTCCATATCGTTGTCGAACGATCAGGAGGATTTGCGCGTGAAGATCAAAAAAGGCGTTTTCCCGGCGGATGGTGATTTTGTTTTGAATGGCAATCGTCTTGTGAAGAGCGATAGCGGAGAGGAGACGCCATTTCTCGTGGACATATCGGAAGATTTGGTACGGATTGTTGATACGAGGAATAGCGATTGCAAAATCTTCCCTTTGAATAAACAATGATGCGATTGATTTTGCTTTTTTGCCATAACCCCAATCCATGGCTATAATCACCATATGGGCATATACGTAAATCCTGGCAATGAATCGTTTTCAGAAGACATCAACTCTAGAATATATGTCGATAAGACGAGGCTTCTTGCGGAGCTTAATTCGCGGATAGGAACACGTGACAAGTTTCTGTGCGTGTCCCGTCCGCGCCGTTTCGGCAAGACCATGGCCGAGTCCATGATGGCGGCGTATTATTCCAGGGGCTGCGATTCGAGAGGGCTTTTCAAGGGCTTGATGATTGCCGCCGATCCGGGTTTCGACAAGCATCTGAACAAATACAATGTTCTGCATCTCGACATCAATCGTTTCTGGTCGAATTACAGGGATAGGACATTCGATAGGATGAAGCGTACTGTTTTGCAGGAGTTTCGCGAGGAGTTCGCAGATGTCGCATTCGATGACGATGGCGACATCACGGATTGCATAGTCACCGCATACAAGGCCACGAATGTTCCGTTTGTCGTGATGCTGGACGAATATGATGTGATATTCCGCGATAGCGATGCTTCGGGCCTTGAGGCTGAATATCTTGGTTTTCTCAATTCGCTTTTCAAGGGCGCAGGCGTGATATCATGCATTGCGCTCGCTTACATTACCGGCATACTTCCGGTGATAAGGGAGAAGACGCAGAGCAAGCTCAACAATTTCGAGGAGATCACATTCCTGAGACCGGGAAGGTTCGTGGATTTTACCGGATTCACCGAGGACGAGGTGCAGAAGCTGTGCCGGAACCACGGTATGGATTTCGCGGAATGCCGCAGATGGTATGATGGCTACAGAATCAGGGGGAAGGAAATTTATGCTCCAAAGTCAGTGGTTCAGGCCATGAATGACGGTGAGTATCTGGCGTATTGGAACAGCACATCGACTTTCAAGGTGATAAGGGATATCATCCTTTTGAATTTCGACGGGATGAGGGATGCTGTGGACAGGATGATTTCAGGGGATTGTGTTGCGGTCGACATATCCCGTTTCGATAATACTCCGAGCAGAATAGAGTCCAGAGATGATGCTTTCACTTATCTTTGCCATTTGGGGTATCTTGCTTATGATGGCGAGACGCAGACTTGCCGCATTCCCAATTATGAGGTCAGATGCGAATGGGTGAACGCCATTTATGATAATCCGCAATTCTCCGCGGTTATGAGCATGATAAACGACTCTAGGAAGTTATTGGATTCCGTATGGGGCATGGATGCGGATGCCGTCGCCGAGGCCCTCGAGAGGACGCACGAGAGGCTCACCAGCCCCTTGTCCTACAACAACGAGCAGTCGTTCCAGTCCGCCATCCGCCTCGCGTTCTTCTATGCCGACAGCTATTACACGGTCGTCAGCGAGTACCCGTCCGGCAAGGGCTATGCCGATATCGTATTCATCCCTTACAAGCCCAACATCCCGGCGATGGTCGTGGAGCTCAAGGTGCGCGGCGCGGCCGACACCGCCCTTGACCAGATAAGGTCCAAGCGC
>CADBSO010000001.1 GCA_902797395.1 uncultured Spirochaetales bacterium | reverse complement strand
TTTGGATAGGCATACAACGTAATCGCGGATGCGCAGCAACGCAAGATACGAAGCCTTATCCTGCATTAGGCTTTTCACCCCAAAGCGCGCCTCTCCAGCACCTCTCCGGATCTGCGGCTCTGTCCTATCAGTCAAGCTTTCGGACATAGCCAAAAATTTCAAGAATGATGACAAATACTAGTTGCTGGAAACCTTTTGCAAATAGTATACATCCTTTTCCGTCTCACTTATCTTATCGACAAATCTAACACGATCGGAAGAATTCCTGTAGAACTTGCAATTCTTTGAATATTCGGTGTCACCTTCCGTCCAAGTACCGCTTATCTCAAACTCATCCGAATTGCTCGTAACCACATTTGCCTTGAAAAAACTAACATCCCCCATATAATCAACTTCACGACTAGCACCGGTATTAGTCTTATATGTCTTTCTGATTGATGTCTCGGTAATATAAAAATGAACATCAGCATTTTTGTTCGTATACTGCTCGGAGTCATACACATCCCAATTGCCCTGAAGCCAACCCGGCACTTTCTGATCCGGACAAGATACCAAGCACATCAGCGAAACCAAAACAAGGCAGAACGCCCCGCCTATCGAAAACAACTTTCTCATAAACCACATACCCCTCTATAACAGAAGATTCTCAAACCTAGCAAGGACGCTTCTGAAAACCAATTGCCCAAAGATGCCGGCGGTTTTCAATCGAAAAATACCCGACAGATTCGAATTCCGGTATTCTGGAAACATCCACAATGTAATATCATAAGAAAAATACGCTATTTTGCAAATTATTCCACATGAATCAGCGAACCGCAGTCGGATGTGATTTCCGCAATGATCTTCGAGCCTGGCATTTGCTTGACGTAATCCTCGGCATCTTGCAATGACATGGAAAGCAGCAATCCGCCGGAAGTCTGCGGATCGAACATTATATCCTGCAACGGGAGAGGAACATCATCATCAAATCGAACCTTGCCTTTCGTATAGTCCCTGTTGTTATAAAGCCCGGCAGGAAGAAGCCCGATTTCCGCCAATTCATATGATTCCGAAAAATACGGCACTTCCTTTGAAAAGATCCTGGCGGACAGCTTTTTCCCCGCTGACGCGGTCAGCAGCGAATTCGCGCCCTCAATCATTTCCATCATGTGTCCCAAAAGGCCGAATCCAGTAACATCAGTCGCGGCATGGACATCAAATCCAAATGCGGTTTCGCAAGCCAGCTTATTTAGCTTTCTCATTGATTCGATGGCCTTGCGCTCGGCTTCCGGAGATGCTTCGCGGCATTTCACTGCCGTGTTGATGATGCCTACGCCGAGCGTCTTCGTCAAAACCAAGCAATCGCCTTCCCGCACGCCGTTGTTGCGCCAAATCCTGCCTCTTCTGGCCGAACCAGTGACGCATAACCCGTATTTTGGGACTTCATCATCAATGGTATGTCCGCCAGCTATGGGAATTCCAGCCTCCTTGGCTTTTGAAATTCCGCCCTCCAGAATTTCCTTGAGAATCCTCTTGTCAAGCCGCTGTGGAAAGCACATCAGCGAAAGCGCATAAAGCGGCTTGGCCCCCATGGCATAAATATCGGATAAGGCATTAGCTGCGGCAATTTCCCCGAAAGTAAACGGATCGTCCACCATTGCAGGAAAAAAATCAACCGTAGAGACCAAAGAAGTCGCATCATCCAAATTATAGCAGAGAGCATCTTCCGCACCGTCAAAACCAACTTCCAAATTACCACACTCGACCTTAGGAAGCGAACTAAGTATTCCAATCAGCTCCGTCGCCTTCAGCTTGGCCGCACATCCGGCAGCATTCGACAGCTGTGTCAGGCGAACCTTTCCATCCTCATCAATGCCATTATTAGCATTCATACAAAACCACCTTTCCGTTTTCATCCAGGATATATGCGCCTTCCATGCCAGCAAATCCTACATACTTCTCAAAATCCACACCTGCGACTATCTCATCATCAGACAGCTCATGTTCCACGCATGAAGCGCATGATGATGAAATAGACCTTGGAGTAGGAGCAAGCGAAAATCCCTTCCCCAAAGACCTTTTTGCCACAAGGGCATGATAATGGGAATCAAAAGTCACATATAAGCGAGTCATATTCAAAAACAAGGCTCATGGAGAACCACCAATCAAAGAGTTCTCCGCAAGCCTCAAAAGAAAGCCATGCCCTGTCAATCAAGCATTGGCACAGCTGAAAACAATTCAGTTTTTTCTCAACTGCAATTCGAATTTCCCGTCTTTTTCGGATTTGACGACAGAATACCCCATCTTGCCGCAAAGCCTCGTGATATTTTCCACAGCCACGACGGCATCCGACAGGACTTCAATTTCTTTCTCGCCATCTCCTATAGCTCTTTTCACCATGAGCATCGGCTCCGGGCAATTCAAACCGCAGACATCCAGTTTCCTCATATAATAACCTCGAAAATCAAGCGCGTCTGTTCTTGTGGGATATCAAAGCGGCCACACATGCGAAAAATGCGATTATAACGCAAACCGCCACCTTTCCGTTCGAAGTAGCGCCCTGTCCCGCAACTCCCGCAAGACCGAAATTATGCGAAATCGCCGCGCCAACAAACATCCCTATGCAAGTTATGAACGAATCCGAATTGCCCTCGCCCGCAAGAACAAGTTGGCGAAGAGGACATCCTCCGAGCATTATGCTGCCGAGTCCAACAGCGAACATGGAAAGCAAGTTCCACAAATGATCGCTATGCGCAACCGACTCCGCGCCAGCAAATCCGAAATTATAGCTCTTGCCAATGAGGTTCAGTATGGTAAGCACAACGAAAATCGTAAAAGGAGCAACGAACAAAGTGAGATCCCTTGTCAGATAAATGTCGCGGATTCCGCCAGCGCAACATATTCTGGACATCTGGCTGAGCGCGCCGACTATCAGCGCCGCAATCAAAGCGGCATACACCGGAGCATGCATAGAACCAGGCCCTTTCTGTGAAAATACAAACAGCGATGATGCGGAAGCTACAAGAATGATCAGACCCACCTGAACCGCAGGCGCCACAGCACCCTCAACAGCAGGTTTGCTATCGGACTTTCCAAGTGAGAAACCCTGATTTAGAAAAAACGAGCCAAAGCCAATTCCAAGCGCAAAGCCCGCAAACCCTACAAGCGCGTTCAAATCGCCGCCAGCAAGCCTGATGATCATTCTCAAAGGACATCCCAGGAAAACCAAGGCGCCTATCATGACTCCAGCTCCAATAAGGAACCTCAATGCAGGAGCGCTGCCACCCCGCGGCTTGAATTCATTCCTGACAAGCGACATGACGAACGAACCCAGCACGATTCCAAGTATCTCAGGTCTCAGATATTGAACCGGAGCGGCGCTGTGGAACTTCATAGCACCGGCAATATCCCTTATGAAACATGCGATGCAGAATCCCATATTCTTGGGATTGCCCCATCTGGTAAGCAAAAATGCGGCAACTGCAACAGCAATGCCTGTCACCGCGAGCATGACATGGCTTTTTGTCATTTTTCTCATGTTGAACCTTCCCTTGGGCATATTGCCCGATCAAATTGATGAGCATAGCCCCAAAAAGGCTTCAAGGCGCTTCTGAAAACCTCAGAGTCCGATTTCGCCATTGCCTTTCAGATCTGAAAACCACAGGCGTTCTCCGGACAGCAAGCTATTAGAGGTGCCCTTCATTATCCTCGAACTTGCGCATCTCCATTATCTTATCAAAAACATAATGGATTTTCAAACGCAAAAAACCATGTCAATCCTATTCTACCCCACCTGCTTGAAACCGTTCTCAAGATCAGCAAGAATGTCATCGATATGCTCAGTGCCGATCGACAGCCTTATCGTCGTAGGTCGGATTCCGGATTCCAAAAGCTCCCTTTCATCCATCTGCGAATGCGTCGTGCTTGCAGGATGAATCACGAGGCTTTTGACGTCAGCCACATTGGCCAACAACGAAAACAACTTGAGACTCTCGGTGAACTTCTTGGCTTTAGCGGCATCACCCTTTATATCGAATGTGAAAATGCTGCCGCCGCCATTCTTGAAATACTTCGCATAAAGCTCGGACTGCCTGCCGCCTGATACGCTGGGATGATTCACTCTCTCAACTTGCGGATGCGCTTTCAGAAAATCTATGACTTTCAATGTATTCCGCACATGTCTCTCAACGCGAAGCGACAAGGTCTCAATGCCTTGAAGGATTATGAATGAGTTGAATGGCGATATGGCCGCCCCCTGATCCCTCATCAGCGTTGTTCTAGCCTTTATGATGTATGCGAGATTCCCTGCTGCTTTGGTGAAAACAACGCCATGATACGACGGATTCGGCTGCGACAAGCCCGGAAACTTGTCATTCTGCGCCCAATCGAACTTGCCGCCATCGACAATCACACCGCCCATCACCGTTCCGTGCCCGGACAAGAACTTCGTCGCGCTATGAACGACGATGTCAGCTCCATGTTCTATCGGCCGCAACGCAAAGGGCGTCGCAAAAGTATTATCGACAATCAGAGGAATCCCATTTCCATGCGCTATCGCACTCACCGCTTCAATATCCAGAACATCAGAATTGGGATTGCCAAGCGTTTCAGCATACAGCGCCTTCGTATTCGGGCGTATCGCCTTCCGGAAATTCTCAGGATCCGACGGATCGACAAATGTGACAGACAAGCCCTGATCCTTCAGCGTATGAGCCAGCAGATTATACGCCCCTCCGTATATGTTCTGCGATGCCACAATATGATCGCCCGATACCGCTATATTCTGCAAAGCATATGTGATGGCAGCCTGACCGGATGCGGTCGCCAATGCGGCGGCACCGCTCTCCAAAGCCGCAATCCTCTTTTCAAACACATCGCTCGTGGGATTCATCAGCCTGGTATAAATGTTTCCGCCCTCTGTCAATGCGAATCTGCCCGCGGCCTGCGCCGAATCCTTGAACACATAGCTTGTTGTCGCATAGATCGGAACAGCCCTGGAATCAGTAGTCGGGTCAGCGCTCTCCTGACCTGCATGAACCTGCAATGTTTCAAATTTGTAATCAGACATAATGTTACCCTCGCTTCTTCATTTTTAACATATTAACCTACTAGATTGATATGTAATTGCAGTAATGATACATTTCTATGAAATTTTTGCAAGTTTTGAAAATTGAGGCACTTATTTGCCCCTTACAATTTTCTCAACAATTGCCGAATGCCTCTTGGTTTTCCTGTCATAACTGACGCCGACTAAAACTAAATTGTTCTCATAATGCTTCAAGCTGGAAGGGTATTTTCTGCGACGAATCTGATCCAATCCCGTCTCAACTGCCGAATCCGCCTTCAATTCGACCACTATGGCCGGCTCGTTCCTTTTAGGCTTATACGGAGCCAGAACAACATCCGCATATCCATCGCCTGATGGAAACTCAGGAATGATAGTATAGCTGTCCCTAGCGGCAATGAACGAAAGCATAATCGCACTCTGCAAGCTCTGCTCATTATTGTACGACAAACTGCTAGTCACTTCCCTATGAGCTGCCTCCAGGCTTTGTGCAACCATATCATCCCGTCCGTGGATTATATTCTCAATCAGCTGTCTCGAAATCCTCAATATTTTCCTGGTTTCCGAAAACCTGTCCAGAGATTTCACTGCCGTAAGCCATTGCAGCCGAATTTCGTAATTCGGTATCCTCGCCAGTCCCGTACCGCTATCATAAGACAAATAACCCAAATGGATGCAATATGTGAACACGTCGTCCTTGCTCTTAAATGCAGATGCTTCAACCCTGTTCTCATACGAATGCGTTTCAACTGGTATGCTTTCCCCTGCTATAAGACGGTTCACATCCTCGATCATGCCGTCAAAATCCATTCCTATGCAATCGCTTACGGCCTCAAAAGATCCCGTTTGAACCCAATAGCTCCTGAATTCACCTGTCGCGATCAGTTCAAACAGATTTCGGAGAATAGAAGTCCAGCCCCTTGATATGATACCCGTCATACCATCTGCGACACTCATCGACATCAATTCCCTTTTCCCTGCAAAGCTCCTCAACCTCATCCGAGGTGAATCCTGTAAATGAAAGGAGATTCCTAGGCGATAGCATCGTATATTCCGTAAAATTATTCAGCTTGCTTTGAAACTTCTCACGCACAACCGGCAATATCCCGGTGATATACGCAAGCGCTATCGACTGCGTCACATCGAGGTTCTTGAACATGCCGTTGAGAAATTCAAGATACTTTCCAAATAGCTCATCAGATACTTCTTTCCTCGCAAGCACATCATACTCGTCTACAAGCACAACAAACTTCTCGCCGGTCTTCGCATAAGCATCCCTAAGCAAAAAAGGAACAGACTCCGCGTTCGAAGAAAATTCGGGAAGATGCTGTTCGAATTCGCTCTTCAGCGTCTTAAGCATAACATCAAACATTCTCAGCTTGTCGTCACCGCAATTATCATAAAAGCTGTTGAGGTCAATCATAATAACATTGTATTTTCCCAAATGCTTGAAGAAACCCGGTTCCCCGCTAATTGCCAATCCGTCAAAGATTCTGCCATCCGCGCCTTTTGAATAATATGCGGCAAGCGTTTCCAATGTTATCGATTTGCCGAAACGGCGCGCCCTGGAAACGCACATGAACTTGTCCTTTGTCCCTATGACTCTGTTGGTTTCCCTTATCATCAGAGTCTTGTCAACATAAAGCGGGCAAGCCAATGTTTCAGCAAACAACACAGCTCCAGGGTTCAAATATGTTCCTCTGCTTCTTGCAATATTCTTTTCAAACGAAGGGTTTCCCGCATCAATCTTCTTCATACGGGTTGATTATATGTCAAAACAGACAAAATGCAAAATGGAATTAGTAAATTTTCGTATGTATGCGAACTACCTGCAATCCAATCAGCAACTACATTTGAACGAACCTCAATGGCGCTTTTCAAATGATGGATGCGGATCAAACGCGGAGTGATATGATTCAGCTAGAAAAACCGAAAACAATTCAAAACCAGGTTCACGAAAATCACAGGTATCATCACCATAGATGAAATCTGGCCTTTCGCTGTTTAGTGCGGGTTGAAGCGCTCAAGCCAGTTTGACGGTTCTGATGTTCAGCCCTCCGCAATTCAAGTAGATCACCAGCTTGAAGTACTCCAGGTTCCTGAACCCTCTGGCCCTTCTCCTTATGTTCTGGATTATGCTGTTCATGCCTTTCAGAACCGCGTTCGTTTTCCTGCAAAGGAAGCAGTTCAGGATCTCCTTGAAATGCCTCTTGCAGATCCTCGCGGCCTTTTTCGCCTCTTCCGTACTCGAGCGCATCATCCAGCTTATCAGCTTGCCGAACTTCGCTTCGGCATCCTGATATCTTGTTTCTTCTCCGCAGACTGCTCGGATCTCCTCCTTCGTCATCAGGACCCTTCCCGTCCGCAAGCGCATCTTCATCGGGCTTTTCCTTTGCTTCGTTTGGCTCTCCGTGAGCCTGCAGTCGTTTTCAGGCCGAATGAACCTCGTCCCATTCAGCTCGCCGTTTTCCCTCGGCTCCCTTCTCCTCACGCTATCCGGAGCCTCGTTGGGATGCTTCACGACATGGAACTTGCCCATGACGCCTTGTGCCTCGGGAAAATCGCTCCCAATGCATTTCCTGGATCCCAGTGCATGCCGCAGGCGATCGGTGAGGTGTTGACTTTTCGCCCTTACGGGCTTCGGGATCGCTCGCGAATCCGTCTGCGGCGGCATTGCCCTCGCCTTCCGCTGCGTAGACCGCCTCCCTCCTCTGAGTATCCGCGGAGACGGTTGTGCAACTGCGGCTCTTGGCGCTGGTCTCGCCTGTTCCCATGTGCTTCACCTCGGACCCATCCTTTTCGTTCCTTGCGGCCTCGGCGTATCCTCCCATGATCCTCCAGAGCTTCGTATCGTTTTCACCCATGGCTTCAGCGACCTCGGAGACGGGCATGCTCCTGGAAAGCTCGAGGACGAACGCCTCGAAAAGGAGCGTGAAGCCGCTGGGGGGCGACGCCCACGGGACGTTCACCGTTCTGACGCCGTGCTTCTCGCATCTGACCCTGGGGACCCTCGCATGGATGAACGCCTTGTATTGGAAGAAGTTCAGGCGCCTCCAGGCCCTCTCCTGCGTGTCATGGGCCTTGCATTTTTCGCAGCAGCCTTCTTCCTGGCATTCGAATGGCGAGCCTTTCTCGAAACCGATGGCGATGTGCAGCTCTGGAAGGGTCGTCTTCCCGTCCCGAGCGAAGCTGACTTCCTTGGCAAGCTAAGGGGACTGCAGATTCAGCGCAGCCGTGAACAACTCCAATTGCGTCATAATGGGGAGAATTATAGCACAATTCTACGGATTTACCCACACTAAACAGCGAAAGGCCGCAAACCATTCCTTTGCAATCTCCAAATCCCAAGTGGTATAAAAACCCAAACCGTAATCGTTATGAACATTACCTTTTCCGTATATCGGCCTTTCTATGATGCGGTCGGAACCATGATATAGAATCATCTTGCTATCTCTATACACCATGCTGAAAGTATAACATATCTGTTTTTAAAAGAACGAAGGTGCTCTCATTGCAATTTTCCATATAGTCTCATTGTGATATATAAGACTATATCCCTGCCTTACAAAGAATGATAATAAGATATTTTCTAAGAATTTCCGATTCTTTTGGCGAACTGTTAATTTTCTCGTTTATTATAATATCAAAGTCTGAATCTGGTATTTCATTCGTCGACAATACGAGCAACTCCCCATCTCTTTTACAAGTATAAAACGAACTCGGGCATTCCAGCAATTGATCACCATTGAAAACAAATTCCTTCTTGTATAGATTATAGCGTTCAATCAGACCATCTATAAAACCGTTCGCTTTGATCAGTTTATCGCCATTATTGAAACGAAGGTCATGATACAAAACAGGCACACCTGCATTATACCTTAAAGCATCATTAAACAATATATCCTTACTTTTCCCATCAGCCACATGCTCATTAATATTTTTTTGAATACAACTGCGCAATATGCAAGAGTTTAACGCCGAACCGCCAGGAAACCATCCAAAAACATCGTTAAAATTTTTATCACTTAGAAGATCTCTAAGAAACATAATGTAAGTCTGCCATTTACGATCCCTAAACAACTCGTTTTCATCGACTATTCGTTTTCGTAAACAAGAATCTGAAGCACATCCATTAAGCAAGTTATTAATCAAATCTTCATAAGCTTTTGCAATGTCTTCACCTTTCAATTTTTCCATATTTACCTCACATTCAAGTATTAGAATAAGACAACACAAAATTTTGTGTAAATTCTTTGGCAGAACCCATATTAATTATCAAGGCGATTTGTCAAATCAAGTGCAACACCGCCCCGTAGTACGCCTCGTACGGCGTCAGCCGGCCGAGGCACTTCCTCGGCCCGAAGTTCAGCTCCCTTATCTTACCACTTATGAACTCGTCTGTAAAGCATGGGATGTCCTGCCCCTTGGGGGGGGGGAAAGTGCTCCCTCAGCGGCCCGTTGACGTTCCCGTTCGTCCCGCGCTTCCACGGCTGCCTGGGAAGCGGGAAGCAGAACCTGGCTCCAAGCCTCTCCGATAGCTCCGGCCAGCCAGCGAACTCCTTGCCCCTGTCGGGCGTGATGCTCCTCAGGCTGCGGCCCCTCGAGGCCTTGGCGATCGCCTCGCCGGCATCGGCCTTCGTCCTGGAGGCGGCCCTCAGGCACACCAGCAGCCTGGCCTTCCTGCCGGCGGCGGCGGCGAAGCAGGCGCCGCCCTTGCGGCCCTCGACTGCGTCCGCCGCTCAACGCCCGGCCCCGCTGCGCTCCCCGGCCTTCCCCGAATCGCGCGCCGGCTCCCTCGATATCGTGGATCCGCTCCTGTTGGCGGCTCTCGCGATCGGAGCCGCGCTTTCGCCCTGCTTGCGCATCAGCATTATGCATTCCCGCTCTTCCGTGCCAATATGCTTGTATCCCATGTCTCCTCCCGAATGACATTTTTTGCCAGCATCATTATACGAGGAGCATAGGGTTTCTCACATCATGTCATTAACGCAGCCGCGCCGCGCCGGCATCAGCCGGCGCCAAATCGCCATGCAGCCCTGCCTTCAAATCATCAAAATTTTCCCACCCGTCATCAATCTTTCAAACACCCAATCGGTATGACAAAAACACCGTCATCGCGCTTGTACCCGTATTGCGTCCCTGTTATTATGATTTTCAAATCTGGAAGCCTCAACGGAACCTGGTTTTCCTTTGCATTACTTTCAACTATCAAGTGCTCGATTTCGCATAAATGCCTAGCTGCCCCTTCCACCTCGCTCTGGCCAAGCTTCACCTCGATAAGAGCGTATCTGCCATCCTCAAGATGCAGGACTACATCAGCCTCCAATCCGTACCTATCCCTATAATAGGAAACCACGCCATTATGCTCCGATGAATATATTTTCAAGTCCCTAATGACCAAAGACTCAAACAAAAAACCAAGAGTCTTGTAATCCCTATCGAAATAATCCGCCGAAACCCCAAGCGCTGCGACAGCAACAGAGGGGTCAACCAGATTCTTCTTCTTAGAAGAGCGTATGACCGTTTTAGACCTGATCGACGGACACCATGCGTCCACATCATCCACTATATGCAAATCTTCCAAGGCGCTCACATACTCGTAATACGTCTGCTTTGACATTTCAAAATTGGAAACCACATCGGCATAAACCGTTTTCGCATCAGCAGTCGTGCATATGTTTCTCGCATACGATTTAAGAATCGCCTTAGCCCATAGCGGTCGCTTTCTGACTCCATCTATGTTTGAAATATCAACCTCACATGTTTGATTGAAGATTTCCTTTCCGATCTGATAGCCCAATTCTTCGGAAGCCAAGTCGATGCTCTGAGGCCATCCGCCTCTGCATATCACTCTCTTGATATCATCTATTGTCAAATCAGATTTGCATCCGGAAAACTCACGATTTGAAAACAAGTCCATAAGCGATATCTGCCCATTCGAATCCCCGCTTTCATACAAACTCATAGGGTACATCTTCAAAGTAGAAATCCTAAGAGTGCCTGTATGAGCCGTCTTGACCTTCTGAGATGACGAACCTGTCAGAATATACGCGCCAACCAAATGATTGTCGTCTATGTCTTTTCGAATAGCACCCCATATCTTAGGAGCATCCTGCCATTCGTCAAACAGAATTGGCTTAGGCCCTTTCAAAAGATCGGAAGGATGATTGCTGGCTATAAGCAAAAGGTTGTCCCTGGAATCCTCATCTTGAAACTCGATTACCGTTTTCGCCTTTTGTTTGGCTGTTGTAGTTTTACCACAGCCCTTTGGTCCGACTATCAATACGCCACCCAAAGTCTGCATCCTTACATTGAATTGCCTGTCAATTATTCTCTTGCGATAAAACATAAAACCAACCCATCAAACAATAACAGAATACACAATCAATCATGTCTTGTCAAAGCCGGTTGACACATTTGAGGGTTTTTGGTTGACACATTTGAGGGTTTTTGGTTGACACATTTGAGGATTTTTGGTTGACACATTTGAGATTGCCAAAGAATAACCCGCATGATTTGACCGCATTTGGCGAGACAGAATCAGAGGATGATTTCCTCTAGCGCCCCAACGGCGTATTCGACTTCATCAATGGTATTGAAATAAGAAAACGAGAAACGGATCGTACCTCCGGCATCGAATGTGCCAAGCGTCTTATGCGCCAGCGGAGCGCACTGGAGGCCGACACGCGTGCAGATTCCGAATTTCCTGTCCAAATCATCGGCGACAGACGCAGCATCATGCGATTTGACCGATATGCTGACAATTCCGGAATTTTCCACGGAATCACTTCCCGCCACCGATACGAATTCGGAAATCCGGCTGTTTGCAATGAGATTAAGAAAATGATTCCTGAGTTCCTGTTTGTGTTTGCGGATATTTTCCAAGCCAACGGAATTTATGAAGTCCACGCCGCATTTCAATGACAGGATTCCGGGTATGTTCTGAGTACCCGCCTCAAATCTGTCCGGCGCGAATTTCGGCATATCGAACGAACTCGACACGGAGCCGGTTCCACCGCAAATCAAAGGCTCGATTTCCAATCCGGAAATCACAGCGCCGCCAATACCTGGCAATCCCAAAAGCCCCTTGTGGCCTGTGAACGCCAGAAAATTGATATTCATGCGTTGAACATCTATGCCAATACAGCCTGCGCTCTGACACGAATCCACACAAAAAACAAGGCCACAGTCATTGGCAACTCGGCCGATAGCGTCAATATCCTGAACCGAACCGGAAACATTGGAAGCATGATTGCAGACAATCGCTCTGGTATTTGAGCGTATAAGCTTTTCGAGAGCGCTTGGATCGGCGACACCCTTGCGACAAGGCATAGCAGAGTATTCGACAAGACCCTTGTTTCGCAAATCCTCAAGCGGCCGCATCACGGCATTATGCTCTAGCGGACTGACAATCACATGATCGCCCTCTTTCAGATACCCTTTCAAAAAGAGGTTCAGCGATGCCGTTCCTCCCGCTGAAAACACAATGCTTGAAGGATCCGGCGCATTGAAAAACGAGGACAACGCCTCCCTTGCTTCGAAAACCTTCTCCTCCAAGGAATATGCCGAAGCATACTGCCCCCGTCCTATGTTGCCGACTCCGCTTTCCAGATATTCATCCATCATAGCCTTTATCAGCGGAGATCTGGGATATGATGACGATGCGTTATCAAGATAGATTGTCTTTTTTTTCATAATGCCGGCCATCCGGAGTGGAGGTTTATCTTATAATATGCTAAAATACCGCATAATGCAAACCAGTAACAAATACAAACGCAATTCGGATGCCATCGAATACGATGCAATCAGCGAAAAATATCCGGTTCTCATTTCCAAACATATAAGATCCATTTTGAAGTTCGAGGCTGTAAGACGGCAATTCGTTCCATCTTCCGATGAGATTTCAATATCAGGCGGAGATCCTGACGCGCTATCAGAGAACAAATACAGCGTATTCCCCAGGCTCATAAGAAGATACCAAAACCGCGCAGCTCTTATTGCGGCCGACAAATGCTTCGCATATTGCAGGCATTGTTTCAGAAAAAACAGGCTTTCGATTCTGTCAGCCGAAAGCGAAAACGGAATCAGCGACAAGGAAACCGATGAAGTATGCGAATGGCTCAAAGCCGAAAAAAGCATAACTGAAATGCTTGTCACCGGTGGAGACCCGCTCACATTATCCGACAGCAAGCTCGATGGGATATTCACCCGCCTCCGCGAGGCAAATGCTTCACTGATCATAAGGCTTGGATCCAGAGCCCTGCTTTCACAACCCTCCAGAATCACTCATCCGCTTTGCAGAATATTGAAGAAGCACAACAAAAACGCTCCTCTTTTCTTCATGACGCATTTCAATCACGCTGATGAATTGCAAAACGAAACAACAACAGCGATAGCGCGCATCAGACAGGCAGGCATAAGCCTTTTCAATCAATGCGTCTTGCTAAAAGGCATAAACGACAACGCGGACGATATGACCGCGCTATCAAGAAAATTGCTCGCCAATGGAATCAAACCGTATTACGCATTCATAAGCGACAGGATTAAAGGAACTGAGAGCTTCTGGATATCACCCCAACGCGCTCTGGAAATCGAAAAGGAGCTCAGGCAACGGCTTTCCGGACTCGAAATGCCGACATTCGCTGCGGATCTTCCCGATGGCGGCGGCAAGGTGCCGCTCGTGAATTGCTATATCAAAGCCTCCGATGAGAACGGCAACGCAACCCTCTGGACTCCAGATTTCAAGGAAACCAGAAAGTATTAGGGACGCTTCTAAAACCTGCTGCTTAAATAGCATCTGCGGATTTTCGAGGCGCCCCCCCCCCTTGCTCTATTTCATTTCAGGGTACATTCCCCTTATCATTCCGGCAAGCATATCCGCCGTCTTTTCGTCTCCGCTTGACGAATCTATGAACAAGTCGTAGTTATTCCTCGACTTCCATTTTCCGCCGCCTGTGATGTTCCTGTAATACAGCGCGCGTGACAGATCGCTTCTTCTCATCTGCTTTCTAGCCTCAAACGAGCTATCGCCATAGAACTTCATGGTATTGCGGATTTTTGTCTTCTTGTCGGCGTAGATGAAGATCCTAACCACATTCGGATTTTCCCTCAAATGATAATCTGCGGCTCTTCCTACGATTACGCAGCTCCCCATTCCAGCGACATCGCAAACCAATGACCGCTGAGCCGCAATAGCCTCCCAATTGAAATCCTTCGACAAATACAGTGAATTGCTTATGCCGACCTTCATTCCGCTTGACATGGAATATGTGGCTGGAAGGTTCCTCTCCTTTGCCATCATGTTGAGAATATCCTTATCAAAAAAGGGAATGGAAAGCTTCTGCGCCAAAAGCGATCCTATGAATTTTCCATTGCTGCCGTGCTCTCTGGAGATCGTTATGACAGGTCCTTTCCTGCTAGGATACTCCACCTTATAATCATCAGGGAAAACCACACCCGTGCCAAACCTTTTATTGTACGAGTCAATGTTCTTGAAGTAAGATGAAACCAGAAACCAATCAACCGCAACAGCGATGATATCAGCTGCGGCAGCAGAGAACAAAAGCGCTACGATGCCATCGCCCGGATTACGGTTTTCGGCAATCATCGGAATCAAAATGGCAAATGGTATGAACAATATGATGTCTCTGAGAATCGATGAAGCTATGGCCTGGAAAGGCTTGCCGCAGGATTGGAAGAAAATCGATGTCATCTTTATCAGGCATGTGAAAATAGCAGAAGACATGAAAAATCTGAAAACCTTTCTGGAATACTCCACATACAAAGGCTGATCCATGCTTCCAAAAGGCAGGAAGAAAATATCGGGATACACCTCGTTCACAAGCGTGAACACCGCGGAAATAATCAATGTGATCAAGAATATCAGCCCATAGGTTTTCTTAACCCTATCGATTTTTCCGGCGCCTATGTTATACCCGAAAATCGGCTGTCCGCCTAAGACTATTCCCACGACGATATTGATTAATATTGTATATATCTTCGTCTCAACCGATACCGCAGCAATGGGAATATCCGCGCCATAAACGCTTGTCGTTCCGTACTTGAAAAGCATCGCATTGCATACAAGAGATATTGCGACTATACTCATCTGCGTTATGAAGCTGGATATCCCAAGCGGCAAGAACTCCTTGAGCAATTTGAAATTCGGAACAAACGAGCTGGCTCTCATTTTAAATGTCTTGGTTCTGAACAAATACGCCACATTCAATGCCAGGGATGCGGCCTGACCTATTGCGGTAGCCCATGCCGCTCCTTCAACCCCCCAATCCAAAACATATATGAAAATCGGATCAAGGATTATGTTCGCCAATGCCCCGAAACCCATCGAAACCATGCTCCAAACAGGAGAACCATCACTTCGTATTATCGGATTTATCACATTCAACAACATGAATGCAGGGAAAAAATACGAAACTATCTTCAAATACGATGACGAGTATCCGATCGTCAGATCACTCGCTCCGAACAGCCTGAGCAGCGGCTCCTTGAAATGTAACGCGCCTGCCATAAGAACTATGGAAATCACAAGCCCAAAGACAATTGAAATGCCTGCCGCCTTATCAGCCTTGTCCATCTCCTTCCTGCCCTGGCATATCGCAAGAAACGCGGCAGCAGCATCGCCAAAGCACCAAGCGAAAGCCTGAACCATTATCAATATAGGAAATGCTATTCCAATGGCGGCATTTCCAAGATATCCCGCTGCGGAATTGCCTATATATATCTGATCGGCAATATTATAAGAAGATGCAATAAACAACGACAGTACGCATGGTATGGAAAACCTGCGCAGCAGCCTGCCTATTCTCTCCGTTCCCAAATGTTCATTCGATCTATCCATAATCTCCCCTTGAAAAGGTTTTTCAAGATTTTAGCATGATTTCAAAGGTTTTTTCAAAGAGGTTTTTCAAAGGCATTTCCAAAACCTGCTGCCTGAGGAGCGCCTGCGGTTTTCAAAGGCGAAAATACAGGCAAGCAATCAATGTCTTTCAATCACGCACTCGTGCCTCTTGGTGTCCTTGTCATAGCTGACGCCCACCAGAAGCGTGTTGCCCTCGTACCTGTCGAGGCCGGCGAAGTACCTCCTCTCCCTTATCTGGTCGAGCGCGGTGCCGGCGGTCCCCTTCGCCTTCAGCTCCACGACCATGGCGGGGACGTTCGGCTTGTAGGGAATGAAGGCGATGTCGGCGTAGCCCTTGCCGGTGGGGCATTCGAGGACTACGGTGTAGAAACTGTCCGCATAAAAGAAGGCGAGGCGGATTGCGGATTGAAAACAAGCCTCGTTGTTGTATGTCATGTTGCTGGTAACGCGCTCATGCGCAGCAGACAAAGCGTCAGATGCGGCTTCGACATCAAGAGCCCACACCGATTCCAGAAGACGCTTCGAATCGCCTATCATCCTTATGAGGCTGGAATAATCGCCGCTAACGGTCAAAGCATTCACCCATTCATCGCGTATCTCACGATTCGGAATCCTACACGAATGCGTCTGATCATCATAAGCCAGATATCCGAGATGACAAAGATATGTGAAAACATCATCCTTGTTTCTCAACTTGTGCGGAGTATTCAGAAAAAGAGTAGCATTCACCCCCACCGAGCCGCCGCCCATCATGGTCATGATATCAGATCTAATGCCATCCGCATCCAATCTGATCGGATCCAATATCGCCTCGTATTGCGAAGTGCTATTCCAATACGCCTTGAACTCTCCCTTCCGCATGGCGCTAACCACAGACCTTGGAGAATATATGTCACACCCCTTGAAACGGTAGCCGTCATACCACCTCTTGCATTCGTTGAAATCCATATTATGGCTTTCACACAAAGCTCTGACCTCGTCCTCCGTGAATCCAGAATACTTTGCAAACATTCCAGGAGAAAGAAAAGTGTACTCATCGAAATTATTCAACTTGCTTTGCGCCTTGTCGCGGATTATCGGAAGTATGCCGGTAAGATACGCCAATGCTATGCAGGATAGCATGGCATCGCTCTTGAAAAGCGCATTGAGAAGCATTAGGTAATCATTCGTGAGGGAATCCGAACCTGATTCGCGAAATATGGAATCATACTCATCGAATATAACCACAAACGGAACTGACGTCGAACGATACACCTCCATGATGCAATTGGATATCGTCGAGCACCACGATAGATCCAAGTCGCTGAAGGTCCTCTTGAAGTCATCTACCACATCCGACTTCAAACGAATAATGGCATCCTTTCCATAATCAGATAGAAAAGCATTCATATCGACATGAAGAACATTGTATCTGTTCAAGTGCTCCGCAAAGCTGCGGTCTTCCGAAACCTTGAGCGGCTTGAACAGCTCCGATGAATCGCAGCCTTTGGAATAATATGCCGCCATCATCCTCTCGGCCATGGTCTTGCCGAAACGGCGCGGACGCGAAACGCAAACAAAACAATCCGCAGTTCCTATTCGCCTGTTAAGCTCCGCCAGGAGCATCGACTTGTCGACAAATATGTCTCCAGCCAGGATTTTCTTGAAATTCTCATTTCCCGGATTCACATAAAAGCCCATACTGGAAATTATAATGGCAAATGAATTTTGTGGCAAACGGGGAAACGGCAGATAAAAAACCTTCAGGAAAACTCAGGGAAAACTAAACACAAACCTCAAATACCAGATGCTTGACTTGAATCCGGGATTATCCCCATCCATCAAATCCTCAGAATCTCCGACCACATATGCTTTGTTGGTTCCGGTGTTTTTCAAAAACCGATACCCGAACACAACCCCAAAATTACCTAACTTGAACCTAAGCGATAAATCTATTCCGATTCCTCCGCTAATCAAATCCTTAAAAACAATTCCCTTTTGAATATAATCAGTCCTAATACTGGAATAAAAATAAGGGCAAAATACCGTCCTAAGAAATAAAATATCCGATATGTCAAATAATATCCCAACACCGATAGCGATGAGCTTCTGATTCAAATTCAGCACATCTTTCCCGCTGAAATCCCGATCATCATCAAATACAACATTATGACTGCTACCGTTCTTCGCCGACATTTTTCTTCCAGCAAAACCAATAGAAAAAAACGGTGAGACATGGGATCGATTAAAATCAAAATTCGTTCCAATATCTAGATTGATGCAATACGCTCCGGATGTTGATGAATGATTCGATTCTTCAACCACATCACCATCAGCATAAGAAAGGCTCTTGCAACCTGACCACAAAAATGGCATAAAGCTATAGTCAAATGACAACCCTGCATAGAGATACGGAATTCGCAGACTAACGCCTAAACCAAAAACTCCTTCTATGCCACTGTGCCAAATCGTTTCACTTTTCAAACCAGATTGATCATATAGCAAGTTGCTTATTGTTCCGCCACTAACCCCTAAAGAAAGCATCAATTCAACCGAAGCCTTTTTCATATTTTTTCCGACACTTGGCGATCCAACATAGCAACTGGATGAGCTATCGCCACTGCTTAGAACCGACTCCGACGAACCGTCCTTGCCCCATGTAAGCGGATTCCACCACACTGCGTTGACACTTGTCAAAACAAATACTGAAAGAAAAACAAATATCATCACCTTCTTCATTTCAGCACCTTTTCACCTTCGTATCCGTCAAATGCCTTATCACCGATTCTATCATCCACCGGTTCAATGTACTCTATTCTTTTAATTCCCTTCAAGTTGTTGAAACACAAATCAAGAACTTCATTTTGATCAGTCACAATGACGCTCTCTAATGAATCAGGAATATAAAAATACGCAAAATCGTATGTCAGCCCTCTTCCATTACCCCTATA